>CAZPNT010000067.1:0-6818 GCA_964588055.1 uncultured Candidatus Poseidoniales archaeon
GCTAGAGCATAGAGGGCCTGGAGCGTGGTTCGGTAGTCGTTCCATGTGAACTCCTGGGAATGTAGGGATCTTCCACTGCTCTGGATGTGATACTTGAGCTTCTGCCCTCTCTCGCCGACCCCATATAGGTCTCGCATGGCTATTGCCCATATCCTCCTGGAGACCCTGCCGATCACCGCATACTCCGGATCCATCCCATTGGAGAAGAACCATGAGAAGTTCCTCAGGAACTTGTCTGGATCGAGTCCCCGGGCCTTGAATAGTTCAACGTAGGTTAGTCCGTTGGAGAGTGTCAGCGCTGCTTGGGTGATCGGGTTAGCACCTGCCTCATCTATGTGATATCCGCTGATACTGACGAAGTAGTGGTTTCGGACTTCATTATCTACGTAGAACTCAGCAACGTCTCCCATCATCCTCAGTGCGGTGTCGAGATTGAAGACCAGTGTGTTCTGGCCCATTGCTTCCTTCAGCTGGTCCGCTTGGACTGTTCCCCTTACGGTTGAGAGTGCGTATGCCTTGATCTCGTTGGCCTCTTTCTCACTCGGATCCCTCCCGTTCTCGTCTACGAACTTCCTGGTCTGCTGTCTGATCGCCACTCGGAAGAATGCTGCTAGGTGCCACCAGTAGTTCCCATTGATAGTCAGGCTAACGGATGTGCTAGGAGCGCACAAGTCGAATCCATCGAAGAGTCTCTCCATCTCGTCCACTGTGCTGATGCTGACCCCAGACTCACAGACCTTGCCGAATATGTCCAGTCTCTCCTGGGGGTCGTTGCCATACAGACTGGGTGAGTCGAATGCCACTGAGAGCCTGTTGAATGGTTGATCCTTGGAAAGGAAGTGATAACGCTTGTTTGTTCTCTCCGCACTACCCTCTCCTGCGAACATTCTGACTGGGAGTTCATCCTCCCTCCTGAACGGGAAGACCCCCCCGGTGTAAGGAAACGAACCTGGTGCATTCTCCTTGCTAATCCATAGTAGCTTCTCGCCCCAGTCCTCTGTGGTTGGAAGTGCGACCCTGGGGACCCTAGTCCCAGATATGGTCTCGTGCGTTGTCTTGACGGGAATGTCCTTGCCTCGAACTGTGTAGCTTGCCTGTCCGGACCTGTAGGCATCTGCCTTGGTGTCGAATTCCTCCAGAGCCTCCCATGCGGATTTCGGCATCGAGTCACGTATTTCCTTCGCCTCTTCTAGCAAGTCCCTGTGAGCTTCTCCCTTTTTGGAGGAGTCTAGTAGTGCGGCGGCTGATTCTAGCTGTTGAACTTGCCTGGCTGCCTTGGCAAGGTCCTCTGACTTCTTGTGGTACCCTCTCACCGTAGAAGCGACTTCGGCCAGGTAGCCCTGACGCTCTGGAGGAATGGGGGTATCACGATTGGGGAGGCCGTCTTTACCTAGGCGAGCCTCGGTTGCTGAGAAGTCTGTAGAGAATCTGTCGTTTAGTAGCGAGCACATCATCTCCCACAGTCGGTCTACCCCCGCATCTGCAAACTGACTAGCTATGGTAGGGACTACCGGCATGGACTCTGGGCTTTCTCCGAAGGCCTCTCTGTTCCTCTGGAATTGCTTGCGTATCTCCGCCAGTGCATCCTCCGCACCAGGCCTATCGAACTTGTTCAGAACTACGATGTCTGAGAAATCCAGAGCCGCCAGCTTCTCCAACTGGCTCGGTGCACCGTACTCTCTTGTTGTTACGTATATCGAAGTGTCAGCGACCTCGGTGATGGCATCATTTCCTTGTCCGATTCCACTTGTTTCGACCAAAACCAAATCGAAACCCACCGCCTTGCATACCTCGACGGCTCGATCTACACACTCTGCAATCTCCCTCCCACTTTCTCTGCTCGCGAAGGAGCGCATGAACAACTTTGGATCGGAAAGAGAGTTCATTCTGATTCGATCACCTAGGAGGGCCCCGCCTGTCTTCTTCCTAGTAGGATCGGTTGCTAGCAGTGCAACCCTGGCATCTGGATTGTCTCGCCTTATTCTCAGCATGACCTCATCCATCAGGCTTGACTTCCCAGCCCCCCCTGTTCCGGTTATTCCGACCACTGGACACTCTGCTTCGGATTCCCTGGAGCGTGCTTGGGAAAGTTTGTCGTAGAAGTCCTCTGGAGAGGAGTTCTCGGCCATTGTCAGCAGGAGGGATACTTCTGCGTGATCGTCTGCGTCTACAGGGCCATTGATTGAGTCGAACCTGGAGCCTTCTAGGAGGTCTGTCTCGGATGCCCTGGACATTGCATCCCTTACCATTCCAACTAGGCCCAATTCTCTGCCATCGTCCGGCGAATATATCCTGGAAATCTGCTTATCCTTGAGATGCTCGATTTCTTTTGGAAGTATGGTGCCACCACCACCCCCAAACAAGAAAACGTGTCCGAAACCGCATTCCTGCAAGATGTCCTTAGTATGCGTGAACATCTCAACTGCCCCTCCTTGGTAGGATGTGATGGCAACTGCATGAGCATCCTCCTGGATGGCTGCTCGAGCTACCTCATCTGCCCCCCTATCGTGACCCAGGTGAATCACCTCGCAACCTTGGCTCTGCAGAATCCTGCGGAATATTCCGATGGCTGCATCGTGACCATCGAAGATGGCAGCAGCGGTAATTACTCGAATGGGCATTTTTCCCGCTGAGGCCCGAATTGTCGAGTCGGGCGCACCGCTTCCGGCACTGCTTACCACGCTATCCCGAAAACACGACCCCACAAGAATGCGTTGACTGTCCGAAAACCGTGGAAAAGGTAATTCCGGCACATAATTCAAGGTGGGTCGAGAGTACGCAAGTATGTGGAAGAGGGCCCAGAGTCTATTGAAATAAGCCCGGGTTTGGGCGGAAATCCCTGGACAGGGGAGTCGGCTAGCCCTGATTCTAGTGGCCCTCTGCTGAGTGGGAGTGTTTCCACGCTGGGATTGGACAGTGATAACGCCCTAGGAATGGCATCCCCCGAGGAACAGGGCAAGGGCTCCAACGTAGGATGGTTCTTCGCTGGTCTGATTCTGGCTCCCGCGGCGATGTGGCTTACATCTGCAATTACTATGGAAATAGGATTTGGGATGTTAGGTCCGACAGAAGAGATATTCGTTTTGATCGCCTTCCTTGTCTGGCCTGCAGGACTGATCGCAGGGGTGGTTTGGAGTTTCACCAAGGGAAACAAGTACTTCGCGATCGGAATGATCACTACTCTGATAGGAGTCCCGGTTGTCCTGTTCCTAGGATTTTTTGTATTACTTATGATGTACGGCTTCTGATTATCAGAACCCGCTAACGAGGATATACGCAAATAGGAACATGATGATGCCCATAGCCCCGTCAATGAGATGGGCGTTTGACCTTAGCCTCTCAACTCTGTCCCCGGAAGTGAGGACAGTGGCTACGGTAACGTACCAGGTTCCGTCGATAGCCATTCCGAGAACACCCATCCCAACGAGAGTCCCGATCCCCAAGTCCGCTTCCAAGAATGGTGCGTAGAGTGCCAGCATCCAAGCAAGTATCTTGGGATTCAGTATCGCAATAGAGAATCCCTGGATGAAGCCCAGAGCATCCTTGTCCACCTGGTGGTGCGAGTCTTCCTGATTCTCGTATGGCCCCGACAAAGAGTGCCTCAAGAAGGTGGTTCCCAGCCATAGCAGGATTGCCGTCCCACCCCACCTGAGGAGAGTCTCGACGTTTTCGTTCGCTTCTAGTGCTTTGGCTATACCGAATGCCGCGACAAATGCGTAGAGCCCGAAACCTAGGCCATGGCCTATCCCTGTGGCTACTCCCTGACTCCTCCCCCCGGAGACAGTGTTCCTAAGAACAACCGCAAGAGAAGGGCCGGGACTCATGGCACCCAAGGTGAAGACGGTTGCGAGGGCGACCCAGGCACTAGGCTCCATTAGGTCACCGAACTACGCGCTTTCGTACATGGCCTCTATCTCGCTAGCCCAGTTCTCCCTGATCTGGATCCTCCTGATCTTCAGGGTAGGGGTTAACTCTCCGTGGTCCACGCTCAGGTCCCTTGGGAGGATTGTGAACTTCTTCAGTTGCTCTGGGTTGGAGAACTGCCCGTTTAGTCTGTCCACGTGCTCCTGTAACTCTGCATAGATCTCCGAACTATCCGTATACTCGCTTAGGTCATGCCCGAACTCCTTCAATTTGGCCAACTGCTCTGCTGGATCCTTGGGAACCTTAGCCCCATCCATTCCATGCTTGTCCCTTAGAATAGCTCCGACATCGAGAGTAAAGAGGGCGCTGCAGTACTTCCTGTTGTCTCCGATCAGCATGCACTGGGATACAAGAGGGATCGACTTCATCGTCTCCTCGATTACCAGGGGTGCGATGTTCTTGCCTGCGGAGCTGACGTAGATCTCCTTGATCCTGCCAGTCACGCTGATGTATCCCTCTGAGTCCTCCCTCCCGAGGTCTCCTGACTTCAGCCATCCATCCTCTGTCATGGTCTCTGATGTGGCTTCGGGGTTGTTGTAGTAGCCCTTCATGATGTGTCGGCCGCGGAACTGTATCTCCCCGTCGCCAGTCTCGTTTGGGTTGTGAATCCTGATATCACCGACGAAGGCCTTGCCAACGGTTCCGATTTTGTTGTTGCCGGGGTAACCTATGGTTGCTCCTGCGGTGGTCTCCGTCATTCCGTATCCTTCGAAGAGAGGTATGTCCAGCTTCTGGAAAAGGTGCAAAATATCAGGATTGATCGGGGCGGCCCCAGTGATAGCATACTTCAGATTTGAGAACCCTATCTTCTGCTTTGCCTTCTTCCTCACTATTCCCTTCAGAACAGGGATGCTGAGCCACTTCACTTTGCTTCCGAGGCCGGCAACCAGGTTGGAGTATACCTTCTCGTAGATTCTTGGCACTCCGATGAAGAGGGATGGTTCGACTTCCTTCGCGTAATCTATCGACTCCAGGGGATTGCTGACCACGCGCATGTGCATGGCGTCCCTGATCCAGATGTGGTTGTCTGCAAGCTGTCCAAATACGTGTGCGCATGGTAGCCAAGAGACGTAGCCATCGCCCTGGTTGAACTTGGCGATTGCAGAGACTCCAGCTATCTCTGCCTCGAAGTTGTCATGAGTCAGCTCCACGCCCTTTGGGTTCCCCGTAGTCCCTGATGTGTAAATCAGGGAAGCTGTGTCGTCTGGCTTGATGCTTGAGACCCTTTCCATCACCTGCGAGTCCTCGACTTTGCTTCCGTTTTCGAGGAAATCTGACCATGATACTGACTTGGGGTGATCTGGCATCTCCACCCCATCCATCACGACCACGACCTCCACCTTGTCCAGAGAGGATAGAGCCTCGTGGAAACGATGAGAGCACATCTTGCTGGCATCCCCCCCGTCCATCGGGTTGTTGCCGACGAAGACTATCTTGGAATCGGAGTTCCCTACGACCCATTCCACCTCCTCAGTGGAGCACGTGTGGTAGACCCCTACCGCAGCGCCGTTGCACATGTTGGCAGCAGAGTACGCCGAATACCACTCCTTGCGGTTGTACGAGTATATGCTTAGCTTGTCTCCTACATCGAAGCCATGAGCAATTAGTGCCCTGGAAACAGCCATCACATCATCCTTGAACTCCGACCAGGTGGTGGTGTCCCAGTTTCCGTTCTCATCCTTGGATGAGATGGCAGCCTCGTTGGGGTATTTTTCCGCGTTATCAATTAGGTATTCGGGAGTTGTCTTCGCCGACATGGTTTTTTTGAGTGCATCTTGAAACTTAACTGTTGTCTAGTGAATTAAGTGTTGCAAAAACAACCTTCATGGTAGGACGGCGCTAATGTTGGCCCTCCAATCGGCTCCAGCATTCCTGTTCGCTAGCGGCGAAGCAGGGGAGGGGTGCCAGCAAGTTTGGACAGATACCTGAGTGTCGGAGAGTGCGGTAATGGCCCTCTTCTCGGCATACTTTCCGATTCCTATCACTTTCTTAGCGTCTAATGCATCCACGACCTCCCGCAGATGCTGGTCACAAATTGCCATCAGCTCATGGACAACGGGGCCCGCGATATTGTTGGGAGTCACGTTGACCCCCCTCGGGCCGTTGAGTATCATTAGTGGGCAGTGGTTGACTAGGAAGACCTTCTTTGATATCTCGATGATGCCTCCGTATCTTTGCTGAAGTAGCCCCCACAGCCTGGTTCCTGAGACCTCCTCCTTGGGGTGATCGAGTCCATTGACAGGACGATTCGGATGAGGTACCTCTGGTTGTCCGACATCTATTCCTGAGATTCCGATCAAGTCCCTAACTACCGATGTTGCTGCAAACGGGATTCCCATCTGCCCCATCCCATGCGGACCGGGGTTCATCCCAAGAAGAATGGTCGTTGCACCGCTGCCTCCCGTCCTTCGAATGAATTCCTCGTGAATCTCCCATGCATAATTGAGAGGATTGTAGACGCAGTCGGCGATTCCGTCTGAAACCATCCTTCTTGCAGCCAATTGAGAGTTGTCCCTCAATTGGGAAGCAGCGAGAGTGAGTTCGGAAACTGCCCTCCCCATCTACTGCTTCACGTCTCCTAGTAAAGCTCCCGAGACGCCGCTGAGTTCTTCTGGCGTGATTGGGAAAACCGTCTGCGGAGTTCCGCCTGCCCCCCACACTAAATCGTATTTCATCAGGTCCTCGTCCATGAGGACGGTGACCGGATTTGTGTGTCCGAAAGGCGGGACTCCCCCTATAGCGTAGCCTGTGCTCTTCAGAACGTACTCAGGACTAGCCATTCCCGGTTTGTATCCAAGTATCCTCTTGAGCTTCCTCTTCCTTTCTACCCTATTGGATCCTGATGTGATTACGATTACAGCCCCCTCCTGACCCTCGAATACGATTGATTTGGC
>CAZPNT010000068.1:0-6724 GCA_964588055.1 uncultured Candidatus Poseidoniales archaeon
CGCTCGGCTCATAACCGAGTGGTCATCGGTTCAAATCCGGTCGGGTCCACCATCATTTTCTCCCTCCGATAATGACGTATTTGATGCCCTTCTCGGGCGAAGCCTCAAATATGGTTCAAGCGGAGGATTTTCTGATGAGTGCATCGTTTAGAGTGCCCGTGATGATTATGGCCGTCTATTTCATGAGCCTCTGCTCCGGAGTAGCAGCAGTTCAAGCCCAGACATCGCCCGATGTGTCTCTAACCTGTGACCAACCAGCTCCGATAGAGGTCTATCCAGGGGCTCTTAGGTCCACAATCATCTATTGCACACTAACAAACCCCACCACCTTCTCCGAGAAGGTAGATCTTACCTACCAACAGGGGATTATCTCAGTTGCAGGGCCCGGTTCTGCGACTGTCCCGCCGGGAGACACCTCGTTCCAGGTGGCTGCTAGGGCAGATTTGAGGCAACCAGAGGGACAGCAGGTGGTAACAATCACTGCTACCGTGACTCAGTGGAACGGGGCCCCCGTTACAGCCGCCACTTCTCCAACCGAAGCCAAGGTGATGACGGTATTCAAGCAGTTCAGCAGATTGAGAGTAGGGGCAGAATTGGCGTTCATCCAACTCAGGCCGAAGGTCGACTACACACTGGTCTTCGATGTTTACAATGATGGCAACGCCAGGGACAAGTTCAACGTAGAGATCCAGAATTATGACGAGCTTAACGACGAGGGATTCCAACTAAGCCTTCCATTGATCTCACAGGAGATCGACTCCCTTGCACCACCGGAGAAGTTCAGGGTACAGATGAGAACCCCAAAGAACCAAGGTTGGACTGACAAGTACTTCTCATTGCAATTCAAGGCAACTTCCGAGTACTCGGTCAGATCTGAAGGAGTACCTAACTACCAGATCCAGGTGATGACGATTTACATCAGGGGAGTCTACCTGCCAGGATTCGAACTAGTGGGAACTGCAATGATGGCAGCCCTAGCTGGTGCAGCGATTGGAAGGACGGCCAATAGCAATCAAGTGTCTGTGGACGATGACGGGAACGTAACCCCGTTAGACAACCGTCTATTCTAGAAACATCTCCCTAGGAGCCATCAGGCAACGGATTGATAACCATCACTAAGGCTAGAATGCATGAGGAGATAGCATGAGCGAGGGTGGGTTGCTAGAGAAGGCCGCTGAGCAGCAAACCAGTTCTACCGTTATTTCCGCAGATTTATCCACTACCGAGGCAAGTGATTTAGGAGTGGTTGAAATTCTCAAGACAGTTGCACTATTGGGGATACTTCCGGTCTTTCTGACACGAATTCTCCTCGTCTACCTACCGATGGATTTGGACGAGCTCACCATCCCAGTAATTGGCACTTCATTGGTTATGGCGGTGGTCTTCCTGTCATCCCTAGGCGTGGTGATGTGGAGATTGGGCGCCTTTTCAATTTCCAGTGCAGGGATTGCTCTCACAAATACCACCGCCACAGCGGCCACGATAGTGTCTGTTTCCTACATCAGTATGCTAATTCTGCCATTTATTCTTGGCTCCTTCATAGAGGGGGAGCTGTCAGTTGGGCAGGTAGAGTACAGTGACGACGGAGAGTCGATTACGGTCAAGGTTCTTCAGAACACAATGTCAGACAGGGACCTGGAGGCCTCTCTGGTGATTCTCCAATCCGGGGAGCAAGTCTGGTCTTCTACTGCAAGCTTCTCAATAGATAGCGGAAAAGGAGAAGGGGACATAACAATAATGGTCAGCGATTTCTACAATTCAAACGCTTTGCCCAATTCCCCGTATACTCTGAAGTTGACTGTCGATGGAAAGGAGCACACTAGAGATCTGACATACAGTGCCATACAATGGGATACTTCCCAGTGGACAGGAGCAGACGCACTAACCCGAGATATCACAGGAGTACATGGCATTGCGAACGGGGTAGTCAAAGAGGACCCAGATAGATGCAGCGGCGATGCACAGAATTGCCTAGTCGGGGTAGTAATGTCGAGTTGGGCAGGACTAGACACTGGCTCTGAGATCCCCGCAAGAATGCCATTTGCAGACTTCTTCGTAAATGCTGTTCTAAAGGAGGGTAATGACATCGCTGTAATGTATCCGAATATCACAGTCAACAACACTGTGGCTACATGGGACTCAGATGGGGGGCTATTCGGCACCGGAACTGGTTACTGGGGCGATTACGGTTCCGAGTTTGCGATGGAAGGCTCAGTTTTCGACGCAAACTTCGGCAAGTACATTCCGAAGGACGAATTTGAGTCAGCAGGGGACTACGGGTGCTATTCCTTCATAGTCACTCTTGGCCAGGATGATATGGAGGGCTATCTCACTCACACATCCTACTACGAGTATAGCAGCAGCAATTCTAACGACATCTGGGAAGCGGTTTCAGTTTGCTAGGATCAGTCATTGATGCTCGAGAGGAACTCCCTCATTCTCTCAGTTTTGGGCTCGTCTATTATCGATGACTCCCCTTCCTCGGCAATTAGGCCCTCATCCATGTATATCACGCGATCAGCAACATCTCTAGCGAATCCTATCTCATGAGTGACTACGACCATGGTCATCCCTTCGTCTGCCAAGCTCTGAATCGTTTCTAGAACGGAGCCGATTAGTTCTGGGTCAAGGGCACTGGTCGGCTCATCGAAAAGCATTACCTCGGGCTTCATTGCCAAGGCCCTTGCGATAGCAACCCTCTGCTTCTGGCCACCAGATAGGTTTCCGGGGTATGCATCTACCCTGTCTAGCATGTCCACCCTCTCCAGTACATTCCGTGCCTGCTCCTCAGCATCCTCCCTCCTCATCCCCCTGACGTGTATCAGCCCTAGGGACACGTTGTCAATCACTCTCAGGTGGGAGAACAACTCGAAAGACTGGAAGACCATGCCGATTCTCGAACGAACGTCATTCACATCAGCTGCAGGGGTGTTGATCCTTTCCCCCTTCAGCCTAACTACTCCTTTGGTCGGCTCAATCAGTCGATTGATGCACCTCAGGACGGTAGACTTCCCACTCCCAGATGAGCCAATTATTGCAAGAGAATCCCCCTCATTAACATCGAAAGACACTCCCCTAACCGCATGAACTCCTCCGACGTAAGTCTTCTCCATGTCTTCGACACTGAGGATAATTTCTGACATTCAAGCACCTCCTGATATTCCCAGACCAGGTATCCTTGTTCTTTCTTCCATATACCTGAGGAAAAGAGCTAGAGTCCAGGTAATCAGGAAGTACGAGATCAGAACCATGCCCCACGTCCAGAAAACCTGGAATGTCGTTGCAACGATTAACTTCCCCTGCCTTGTGATTTCAGCATAACCGATGATCATGGCCAATGAAGAGTTCAGGACTAGGTTGACCATCTCGTTACCTAGTGGGGGTATGCATATTCTGACAGCTTGCGGCATTACTACCAATCTCATCGATTGCATGTAGTTCAATCCAATGCTCCTGCCTGCCTCCATCTGCCCAGAGGGAATTGCAGCGATAGCCCCTCTGATCGTCTCACACTGGTATGCTCCTGAGTTCAATCCAAGGGCAAATATGGCGCTAATGTAGGCCCTGTCCTCCAGAATCCCGCCTATGGGTCTCCCGTAGGCGAGTGACTCAGGATTCGTCTCGTAAACTACGAAAATGTCGGTGATGAAGTTTGAGTTCCTCTCCAGGTAATCAAAGTCGAATAACATTAGTCCGGGATCTTGCAACCTCCTTCCAAGCTCGAATCCGAAGTGGATGAACATGAACTGAACAAGCAGTGGAGTGTTCCTGAAAATGTCAGTGTATACCGTTGCAATCGTGTTCAATGGTCTTATCCCCCATGGATCGAGGGAGAATTTCACTCTACTGAGTTCTATTTCTCGAATGGAGAAGTCTCCATTGCAGGAGACGAATATTCCGCCCAGTAATGCAATTCCTAGGCCTAGGAGAATCCAGAACATAGCCTTTGGAGCACCTATGGGTGAGTAGATGTGCTCCCAACCATCTAGGTTCAGTGCACTGATATCATCAAGGTTGATGAAAACCCGATATATTCCGAAAGCAATCAGAACGAGACCAATTGACCGAATTGCGATGATGTTCAATGGCCGACTAGCAGCAATATGTGAGGATCTCTCCCTGCAGTATCCCAATGCACCATTCAAGGGATTTTCCAGACTCGATTTCTTTGACAATCCGCTTGCCTTGATTACTGAAACAGGAATCTGGACCAGTACCCAGATAGGCGTAATCAGGAACAACACTAGGAGCTGGAATCGATTTGTTTGAGCAACATTCTTCAGAGTGGTCGGAGATGTCTTTAGCATTGAAAGAATGATGCCTAGCGAGAAACCCATCAGGATTCCAAAGACTACGATCTTTGCTGTGGCGACAAGTCCGTCCATCAGTCTCTCCTTGGAATAGTCGACGAATTGTCCGAAATCGTTGAAGTCAATTACCTCGAACCCAACGAACTCCTCGGATCCTGCGTTCTCAGTCCTGAGTATCATTCCACCATCACCAATGGCAACTCCTCTGAAACCGTCTTGCATTGCAAATCCATTGAAAACGGTCCCGTTCGAGACTGGAATCATCTGCTGGGAAACTATGTTTCCCCCATCGAGGCTGATTGAAAGATAACCCCCCGACCCAGAAAGCATGAACTTGAACTGCCCTAGGACCTCTATTCTCGAGACATTGAAGTTCAGATTATTACCACCAGATTCGAACTCATCCCCTCCTCCGGGAGGATACTCTCTTTCGATTTCCACTACGTTCCAGACGTACCCTACGGGGACGTTTCCTTCCCTAGATGATTTCAGAATATGACCTTCTTCAGAGATTGCGTATGCTCTTATCGTGCTATAGTATTCAATGTCGATGATGCCAATAGTTGAAACCTCGCTAGGTGCATCTCTGTACTCCCAGTTACTACCTCCGTCTGAAGACGCCATAATTGACCCGCCTTCACCAGAAATCAGACCATTTTCAGAGTCTAAGAATGAGACACCGAGGAAGTTTATGTCATCAAAACCACTTGCTAAATTGCATTCTGCGCCTTCATCTTCTGTTACTTCACAAGTCCAGATTTCATCCTGCTGGACGATTACAAAACTATCATTCCCAGTTAGTGCAATGTCCGTAATGTCTCCGAATAAATCAGTGCTTAGATCCGTCCAAACACCTTCATTCATCAATAGAACAGTTCCGCTCTTTCCTGCTACTGCTATGGCTCCGAAGTTCGAATCAGAAGAAGTGAGATCTTGGTTGACAGATATGCCCGATTCGGACCAAGTTCGACCCTCGTCAATACTACTAATCATGACTCCCCCGGATCCGAATGCCCACATCTCGCCATCTAGGTACTCTGCTGTGTAAAGGTCTCCCTCTGTACCGCTGTCTACTACTTCCCAGCCACTCTTAACTTCTTGAGCAGAAACATCACTAAATGAGAAAAGAAGGGCAACTAGAACGAATGCTATTAGGAAATCATGACTGCGTTTACCCAACCGGCCACCCGAGAGAGATGTTTCCGATGCCACACTACCCATACAGTCGCTGCGCTCAGAGGATTTAGTCTAGTCTGCTCTCTAATAATTGCACACAGGAATCCATTGGGCAATATTGATGGTGGAACTTTGTCCGCTTCGACACATGGCAGAATTGTTGTACAGTGGCAAGGTGAAGCAGGTGTGGAGTACGGATGACCCTGATATCATAGAATTCAGATATACGGATCAGATCTCAGTCTTCGATCAGGTAATTCCTAGCCTGATCCCTAGGAAGGGGGAGTCGCTGAACAGGGCCTCTTGCCATTGGTTCGGACTTATTGAGGATGAAGGAATTTGCAAGACTCATGTAATAGAGATGAATGCACCAGATAGGGTCCTAGCACGACGATTCGACGTTATCAGGGAACCTGGTGCCATATCCAAAGAAGCCGAGAACTTCTTCGTCCCGTTGGAAGTAATCTGTCGACACTATCTGGCAGGGACGGCATGGAGGAGGTACCAGAGAGGGGAGGTAAAACCGGAGGATTTCGGATTCGAACCAGGAGTGGAGCTTGATGAGGGAGCCAGGCTTCCAGAGCCATTCTTGGAAGTCTCGACTAAGTTTGAGAAGTTCGATCGCAATCTTGGAAGGGAGGAGGCATTGGAGATTTCAAATCTGGATCCTGCGGAACTTGACGCGATTCTAGAGATCGTTCTAGAGGTCGATTCAGTTATCGATAGAGAGACATCGAAAAGAGGTCTTATCCATGTCGATGGAAAGAAAGAATTCGCACTAGGAAAAGGCCGTGAGCCTATCTTGATAGATTCTTTCGGAACGCTAGACGAGGACCGATGGTGGGATGCCGATGCTTACAAGAACGGAGAGATAGTACAGCTTTCCAAGGAGTCAGTAAGAAAGCACTACATCGACTCCGGCCATCATTCGTCACTATACGAAGCAAGACAATCAGGGGCTCCTGAGCCGCCGATTCCACCTCTTCCAGATGCCATAATCTCCAGTACGGCTGAACTATACGCAAGTATGTTCCAGCGCCTCACTGGAGAGACTCTTTGATGGGGACGCACGAGTACGAGGAAGATCCAAGAAACGAGAATGTACTAATTTCTGTGAATGGAGAGCTTTTCCCTAGAAAAGAAGCTAAGGTCTCGGTTTTCGATTCCGGTTTTCTTCTTGGCGACGGAGTCTGGGAGTCATTCAGGCTACATGAAGGGCGACTAGTCTTTATCGAGGA
>CAZPNT010000069.1:0-6688 GCA_964588055.1 uncultured Candidatus Poseidoniales archaeon
CACCAGACCTGCGACACACTGGACGAGATGGAGCAGTGGATGGATACCACTGGCAAGGATTATGGCGAGGAGAACACGGGTGTAGCGAATGTGGTAAACAGCCTCGACATGATCACTTGGTGGGCTTTGATGACCTTCTTCCACTGTGACGAGAAGCCCGTTCTCAATGCCCTGACCTAGATCACGTGAGTCTTCATTGTGATGTAGACCAGTGCAACGGCAATGCTGACGCAAATGTAGAACATTGGCTCTGACCAGTGCTTGATCTTCCTTCCATCCAAGGGACCGAGGGGGATCATGTTGAAGGCGCAGAGTATGGAGTTGCCCCACAGCCAGTAGTGGAGAATCAGGTCCAGCGGGACGGTGAGCCCTCCGAGTATCATCCAAGTGACGTATCCCATGGCCCAGAGCGCCATGTTGGTCACCGGACCAGCTACGGCGATCTTACCGAATTGGCTCCTGGATGCGTTGCCAACAACGTGCACGGCACCTGGGGCCATGATCACGATTCCGAGTATGGCAGCTAGAATGATGCCGAACCTAAGACCACCCGGATCGGCCCTGAACTCGGCCCAACAACCATAGTACTTGGCAACGAACTTGTGGGCGAACTCGTGCAATAGAAAGGCTGGTGCTAGTGAAACCAGTGCCATCAGGCAGTATAGAGGGAAAAGTGGAGAGACCCCGAAAATACCACCTTCGAACATCAGTGCGAGTGCCAATGTAAAGGCCCCTGTGGCAAGTGCCAGGTGTCTAATCTCGGTGCCAGAGAAGTGCCAGATTGAGCCTTTGTGGAGAGGGATTGGCCCTATTGATCCTGTGCCCCCGAAGAAGTCGGAAAATGCCCTACCCTCCGGGCCAACTTGGACGACTCTGATTCTCGGTTGACGCCAGGACCCGTCGTCCCTTGCCGCTTGGTGGCTCCTGGCCCTGTGGTGTGCTTCGAGTGGGTCGTCGTCCACCTTCCACCATCGAGGGTCTCTCTCCGCTGCCATCGAATGCTGGTCCGCATTGTCTGCTATCAATGCTATTCGAGTTCAGTCGTCCAACATGTCCTCAATCTCAGCGATTAGGTCATCCCAAGTCATCGGAGGCCTTCCATCTCCGTCTCTGAGTATTTCTCGCATCTCCTCTATCTGATCTTCATCAGGGGGGTTGTCGGACCACCAATTCTTGTTCGCAACCTCCCTTATCAGTGAGGTCTTTCTTGAAAGGCGCAGGCTTCTCTCCCTTCTTTCGACGGGCTTGTGAGGATCTTGCTGGTGCTCTCGTATAATTTCAGAGTATTTCTGCATCCATTCCCCGTGGATGTCATCATCGATGTATGTGAATGGGTCAGCAAGCATCGTGACTAGTTCTCTTGCGAGTCTTTGGGCCTTCGTCCTGGCCTTTCCTGAGGTAAGCCTGTCTCTGGCTCTGGTGTGGCCCTTGATGCACGCCTTACACCTATCTGAGCCTGCTACATCGGGTGCGTCACACATCAGACAGCAGACCGAGAAACCCATCTGCTCCATGGCCCTTCTGGGGAGTGACATGTTGGATGCTATTCGCAGGAGGTTATGAGGGTCACTCGACTTCGAACGCCGATAGTTCGCCGAATTCCTCCAACAGGCTCGGACCGCTGCCGAGATAGCACAATATCCCACGTCTGCTACGGGAGTCCTCGGGCCCGGAGTCGTTTCCTGTCGCACAGTCCCCCGTGCAACCATCAGCGAATGCGATGTACACCCTTCCTTCTCTGTCGATGTGAAGGTCGTTGAAGTCGAGCAAGTTCCTGTTGGATCCCCCTATGTCCCTGCAGTCTCCGCTGTTCAGACAAATGCTACCAATCTGAACGGGGTCAGCAGAAGCGCGGACGGTGTGGAATACGGGATTCTGGTCAAGTGCGTTCAAACTGTATGTGACATACAGGTAATAACTGACGTTGGCATTCGCATAGTGAGCATTTCCATCCCAAGGTTCGCCATCGATGTTTGATTGGTTGAGCTCACTGGCGTTCTCACTCCCTAGGTATGTGATTGCAATGCGGCCTGGATCTCCAGCGTCTACTTGGGGGAATGCAGTGGAAATCACTTCATTCGGGCTGATTCTGATGCTGGTCTGGGTCCATGTCTGGCCGGAATCTGTGCTTGTAGCCATGTAAACGCCCTCGTCCGCGCCAGTCCATATGTGGTACGCGTTGGACTGGGTGTCTGTGGCTACCTCCGAGTTCTTTCTGGGGTAGGGCGTCCCCTCGTCCTCTCCCATGGTCCTATCGAACCAGGTCAGCCCGTTGTCCTTCGATACTATTACCGTGGGAGTCTCGACACGTGGCGTTACGTACACGGTCCCATCTGGCGCGGACGTTATCGCTCCGTGTAGGCCTCCGTTCGTTGTCGCTAGGCCGATGAGTTGCCCCCCAGCCTCGAAGGTAGCCCCCCCATCAAAGCTGGTAAAACAGAATATCCCTGCAAGCTTGTTGTAGCAGTAGTAGACGGCTTGGTCATAGAAGGACTGGGAAAACTGGCCACCAATCCCGTATCCGCTGCTTGTCCACGGGCCAGAGGCCAGCTTGATGTGGTCGTTGAGTGGGGTCGTCCCTGAGTCGTGGGGGTTGCCAATCCAGGTATCCCCATCATCATCGCTCCAGCATATCCAGGAGGTCTGGAGCCCCTGCATCTGCACGTTGAAAATTCGATCTGTTACGGGATCCACCCAGCCATACGGGTCATTGGTCTGGAAAGCGCAAAGTGGTCCGGTTACATCCTCCCAAGATGAGGCGTGGTCGCACGAGCGCATCACTTTCTCGAACGCGATGAAGAATATGCATCCACTGGAGGTCACTCCTATGCTCGGTTCGGCCCCGTCCTCGCCCACATCACTGAAGTTGAACAATAGTGGCAACGGAGCGTCGTCCACCGCCGCACCATCTGCGCCTGTGACGAAGACCCCCGGTGGTAGCCTTTCTTCCTCTACCTCTTCGATGGAAGAGTCATCCTGGAGGCAGCCCGAGAGAGGCACAAGAAGAAGCATCAAAGTGGTCAGAAGTGCCGTTCCGATGCTATTCATCTCCCCTTGCCCGGGAGGTAATCGACTTGAAACCTGCTGATTATTAGCCCCTTCAGATTCCGCGGGTTGTGGACCCAGAGGCTATTCATCGGAGACGTTGGATCATTCTTGGGATAATGAGTCTGAGTCTTGTAATCACTCTTCTCAACAACGTCACTGTGAACGTAGCCTTACCGGAGCTCTCCAAGGACCTGGGTGCTGACAATACTGAGCTGCAGTGGATCATGGATGCGTACGTAGTGGTTTTCGGCGGTCTATTGCTAGTAATGGGGGCCTTCGGGGACCGGTTCGGGAGGAAGGGGGCTTTGCTCGTGGGACTTTCAATTGTAGGTTTGGTTTCAGCAATAACGGCCGAGTATGCGACGAGTTCGGAGCAAGTAATCGGAGCGAGGGCAATGATGGGGCTGGGTGCTGCTCTGGTTATGCCCGCTACGCTTTCTGTGATAGTGGTGGTATTCCCACCAGATGAAAGAGGCAAGGCAGTAGGAGTATGGGTCGGCATGGCTGGAATTGGAGCTCCCATAGGCCTCCTAGTGGGAGGTTGGGCAGTGGAGAGTTTCGACTGGAGGGCGGTATTCTGGATCAATCCGCCAATCATCGCTCTGGCTATTGCGCTGACCGTTCTACTTGTTCCCAATTCGAGGGATGAGGCGCGGAACCCGATGGATCCTGTCGGTGCATCTCTGTCAGTGGGTGCTCTAGGATTAATCCTCTATGCGATAATCGAGGGCCCTAGCCTTGGCTGGACTAGTAGCAGAGTACTGGGGCTGGGCATGATTGGTCTGATCCTTACTTTCTTGTTCATTCACTGGGAAAGGAGCGCTTCGCATCCGATGCTGCCTATGGAATTCTTCAGAAACAGAGGTTTCTCAATGGGCCTAGTTGCAATAAGCCTTGCATTCTTCGTTATGTTTTCCTTCATGTTTACCCAGATGCTGCACTTTCAGCTGGTAAGGGGGCACAGCGCCTTTGAAGCTGCTTTGCGTTTCCTATGGCTCCCTCTTGGCCTGATGCCTAGCGCTGCCAACAGCGACAGGCTCTGCGAGAGATTCGGGAACAACAACGTAGTGTCCTTCGGGCTTTCTCTGATCGGTGTTGCAATGTTGATTTTCACGTCCGTGGAAAGAGAGACTGACTATGCTGTGCTTGCAGCGATATTCTTCCTGATAGGCATTGGGATGGGGCTTACCATGGCTCCTTCCACAACACTAGTGATGGATTCCATCCCACATGACAAGGCGGGCGTCGGAAGTGCGACTAACGATGCGAGCAGGGAGGTCGGTGGAGCCTTCGGCATAGCTATCGTCGGAAGCGCTGTGAACGAGATTTACCAGAGGGAGATGGAAGTCCCAGAAGGTTTGGAGATTCATTCGGAGTTGGTCTCCGAGTCTTTCCCGGCTGCCATTCAAATTGGAAACGAGTTGCTAGCCAGGGGCAACGCGACGGGTCAGGAGTTGATTGTGAACGCAGAGCTCGCATTCGTGGAGGGGATGACTGGTGCTGCGGCCATCTCTGCCTTCGTGGCCATAATAAACGCGATTCTAGTGAAGATGTACATGCCAAGAAGATTGTTCGAAGAGGAGTCGTCAGATGAGAAGTGACCCTGTGTCACAGGTAGTGGTGCTGGCAGGGGGCCTTGGAACTCGGCTTGGATCTCTGACAGAGAGCACCCCCAAATCTCTAATCGAGGTGGCCGGTCGACCTATCCTGTCTCACATCCTAGACTGGGTTACTACCCAAGGATGCAGCAGAGCGCTGGTATTGACTGGTCATCTGGGGGAGCAATTCGAAGGTTTTCGCCACGAAGGCATAGATCTTGTCTTTCACAGGGAGTCGACCACCCTGGGGACTGGCGGGGCTCTCTGGGATGCAAGAGAATTACTCGAAGATAGGTTCGTCCTGCTGTGGGGCGATGACTTGCACATGATCGACTACGCTTCCCTGTTACAAACACACGAGTCCTCGGGGTGCTATCTGACTATGACCGTCACGAGTGTTAACTCTTCGTTCAATCTCGAGCACAAGGAGGGTCGCGTAATTCGTTACGACAAGCGGTTGGAAATCCCTGAGGGGCTAAACGGATACGAGGCTGGGACGAGTATTGTAGAGAAGTCCGTACTCGAGAGTCTCGGAAAGGAGGGAGCGTGGAGTTGGGAGGAGGTAGTTTACCCCACCTTGTCCGGAATGATTGCCGCCCACTTGGACGAGACCCCCTTCTGGGACATGGGGACGCCTGAGGGACTGGAGAGGCTAGAGCGATTCTTGGACGAAGGCGGGGTCTGATGCCATCAGAATTTCCCCGGGTAAGGCGTCGTCTTTCTCTACAAGGGCTAGAATCATGCCGCCGAAGCCCCCTCCCATCAGTCTCGCCCCCAGTACTCCCGGTGTACTTTGGATCTCCCTGACCATGGAATCGATTTCTGGTGTGCTCGCGCGGACGTTCTCGCTAACGGAAGCGTGAGATTCGTTCAGGAGACCCCCGAGCCCTGTTGCATCGCTCGAAAGTGCAGCTCTGACCCTTGCACTCTCCCCTCTAGCGTGCTCCTGTCTGCTTTCTAGGTTCGATTTCTCTCTCCTGTAGTCGGTTTCGCTGAGGCTCCTCCTGATTCCCGTGTCCACCAGTTTGAATCTCCAATCGCTAGGGATTCTGAAGTCCTCTACGCTCATTTCGGAGTAGTCCAACAGTGTTGCGTGCCCTCTCGTTGAGTGAGTAATGGTAATCTGATCCATCAAGCCACAATTAGAGTCGAGTACTTGGTGCTCGATTCTCTGGGCCTCGATTGAGGCTTGCATTGGATCTATAGTGTTCTGTGAGCACAATACGATTGCTACGCATAGGGCTGCCGAGGAGGATAGGCCTGCCCCTATTGGGATGTCTGTCTCGACATTTAGGTCTGCGGGCCACCCGCCCGCGGCTTCCCAAAGTCTGACTGCTGTCTGGTTTCCACGGTTCTCATCATCGCATGCTGTGGCCGTCAGTTTGAGTCGGTGTTGGCTGGAAAATGTCAGAGATAACCCCGCGAAGCGGTCGGTGTGTTCTCCGATTATGTTTATCCTAGCTGGGACGGAGGCTGTTCTTTTCATCGCAAATCACCACTCGTCGGTGGGTTCCTCTTTATTGGCTTAGGCATAAGTGGAATCAGAAGCCTATCTGATCCTCGTGCCCGCATTCCGGATGGGCGCATACGACCTTGTATCTCTCTCGCTTTGGCCTGGGGATTTGCATCCTGCTGCCGCACATGGTGCAGTGGTGGGTGAGTGTCTCTGGTTCCTTCTTCTCTATCTCCTCTATGTCTTTCAGATCGCTCAGGATGGTCTCGGTTCCGGAGGTGGTCCATCCGATTTGATCGGTGTACGAATCTGTATCCTCGGAGATCTTCTTGGCCCTAAGACCTAGTTTTATCTTGATTCTGCCGCCTTTCTTCTTTCCGATTGGGGGCTGTCCCGGTTTTCCCTTCTTGGGGGCCTTCCTCCTCCTCTTTGGCTTACCCTTCGGCATCTTTCCCTGAGGCTTCGCGCTTGGAGGGTTTCTCTTGGGGGGTTTACTGGGAGTAGATTTGGGGGGTTTCGGTGCTGCAGGTGGAGCGGGTGCTGGTGGTGGGGGTGCTGGTGGTGGGGGTGCTCCGCTTGGGGGTGGTGG
>CAZPNT010000070.1:0-6668 GCA_964588055.1 uncultured Candidatus Poseidoniales archaeon
GGCCTGACTCGGGGCAGGGCACCTCATTCATCAAAGAATCGGATTACTCCCACTCTATCGTCCCGGGTGGTTTGTGAGTGATATCGTAGACCACGCGGTTTACTTGCCCCTTCAGGGAATTGGTAATCTCGGTGCTGATCTCGGCTAGTAGGTCATGGGGGATTGGGGAGTATCTGGCGCTCATCCCATCGAGGCTTGCCACTGCCCTTACGACAACGGTCTCCCCATGGACCCTTACATCGCCATGTACCCCTACGCTCCTTACTGGCAGTAGTGTGGCGAAGTATTGCCACGGCAAATCGCATTCCCCCCTAGCAGCTGACTCCCTGATGCGAGTCTCTACTATGTGGCATGCTTCTCTGCAGGACTCGACGCGGTCTGGGGTAACCTCTCCCAGCACCCGAACAGCCAGTCCTGGACCGGGGAATGGCTGCCTCTCGCTGGATTTTATCCCGAGGGACCGGGCCATCTCCCTTACCTCGTCCTTGTAGAATTCCCTAAGTGGCTCCACTATTGTCATGTCAACGTCATCGGGTAGCCCTCCTACGTTGTGGTGGGACTTGATTACGTCCCTCTCCCCTCCCCCGGACTCGATCCAGTCGGGTGCAATGGTTCCCTGGACGAGGTACTTTGCAGCGCAGGTCCCCTTCTCCTCTTCGAACACTCTGATGAACTGCTCACCGATTATCTTGCGCTTCTCCTCTGGGTCTGTCACTCCCGAGAGGTTCTGGAAGAATCTGTCAGATGCGTCGACGACCTTGAGTTCGATTCCCATTTCGGAGAACATCTCCGAAACCTCGGATGTCTCGCCCTTCCTCATCAGACCCGTGTCGACGTAGACGCAGTGCAGGAGGTTTCCTACTGCCTTGTGGGCAAGAACCGCTGCCACGGTGCTGTCTATCCCCCCTGAGCAGGCGATGATAGCTGTGTCGTCAATCTGTGAATTCAGCTCCTCGATGGCCTCGTCGACCAGAACCTGAGTCTGCATTTGTTTTCACCCTTGGATGGAATTGTCGTCGGAAATCACCTTCTCGGTCATTTCCGACCTGAAAGTTGCATAAGCCTCAGCTAGAGTGTGGTCTGAGGAAGCTAGTATCTGTACGGCCAGGGCCCCGGCGTTATCCCCCCGATCTACTCCGACGGTAGCAACTGGCATCCCAGGTGGCATCTGAACTATGGACAATAGTGAGTCCAATGGTACCTTGCCACCCACTGGAACACCTATTACTGGCCTGTTCGTCATTGATGCGATTACTCCTGGCAGAGCGGCGGCAACTCCTGCCATCCCGATGAAAACCTTACACCCCTCTGACTCTGCCTTCTCAACAATTCCCTCTAGGTATTTTGGGGCCCTATGGGCCGATGCGACCCTGATTTCGAAGGAAACATCGAACTTCTCCAGTATGCCTCGGCACTTATCTGCAATTGGCAAATCTGACTTGGAGCCAAGTATCACGCATATGTCCATGCCACGTCGGCCCGTGGACGGTACAAATGCCTGCCGTTCAATCGCCTCTACTCCTCCTCGGGGGATTGGAGAAATAGTGCTGGCCACTGCCTTCCTACTACTGGAAGTGGTTTGGATAGTAAATCGGCAAGACCGGTTTCCTTTGACAGGCGCTCGTGGAATGGGTCATGGACGAAGCCGGATTTGTGCACGAATGCCAGTGACAAGAAGTCCTGCCCGGATCTAGAGGAGCCAGAAAGAACGAGGTCACCGTTCTGGAATCTGGCGCTTGCTATACGGTTTCTGGACCACCTTTCCGAAGACACCTCCCAAGGATCCTCGAGCCCCCCCTCCCAATCAGCTGGATCTATTGGCAGGAGGAAACGAGAAGGGGGGGTCATCATCGCATTTTGCACAAGTTGGATGGTGCGGAAGTATGACAGCCAGAAGAGCCCGTAAGAAATCCATCCCAACATCGGATCTATGACAAGATGGAGTATGAAAATTACCAAGGCGGAGGCGAATGATAACCAGTCCACGGGAAGTGAGATTAGGGATCCTCCGGACATTGGCTGTGAGTTCCTAGAGAACAGGAGAGGGAGTATAACCAACCCCCATGCGACAGAGAAGAATACCGCTGAAACGACCTGATCATCGGGAGTCTTCCCGGGAACCGCGAGCGGGATAGCGGTTAGCAGGAGGAAAAGGGGAGCCCAGGCGAGTGGTCTAAGGAGGGGCCAGGCCAGTGGTCGCAGCCTTTGCCTACACCATCCGAAATTGCCTATCCTAGGAGTGGTGCTAACCCATGACATTGGAGGGGACAACTCCCCTGGCAAGAAATCGGGTGCTGGACCTCCTGCCTTGCCCCACCATCCTGGTTCTCCGAGAAGCCAGTTGCCGTCCAAGCTCGCCTCCATGTACTCGGGAGGGGACGTTGTCGTATAATTCGCTAGTCCTGGGATTCGGTTCCGGGATGCCTCAGTATCAGATTCCTTGCGGCCCAGACCTCGTCCACCCTCTTCACGGGAGTAGTGTGGGGTGCTGTGGTGACGATTTCCGGGTCTTCGGACAATACTGCGTGGAAGTCCTCTGCGAATTTGTCCAGGACCTCCTTGGACTCCGTCTCTGTCGGTTCGATCATCAAGCACTCCGGAACTATCTGTGGGAAGTAAAGGGTCGGAGACATGTACCCGTAATCCAGTAGGCGCTTTGCGACATCCTTGCCGGTTACCCCGTTGATCTCCTTAACTGGGCTCATTGATAGTGTGAACTCGTGCATGACTAGGCTGGCCTCCGCACCCTCACTGGGCATGCAATGGATACTAGCGGCCACATCGGGCTCTGGATTCATTATCTTGTGCCTCAGGTAGTTGGAATTTAGGACCGCATACTCGCTCATCCTCTCTAGGTCTCTTCCGTACCTCCTGTAGAATGCCCATGCCCTGACAACAGCTCCTGCATTCCCATTCCACTGCTGTACCTTTCCGATGCTGTTCAGACCGACATCCTGCCAGAAGTAGTAGTAGCCATCTCCAACTCCGGGAGAGTCTCCTTCCTGAGATTCCCTCCGCGATGCAAGTGGAGTTGGGAGGAACTCGGAGAGGTGCTCCTTCACCCCTATGGGTCCGCTCCCTGGTCCCCCTCCTCCGTGAGGTTGGCTGAACGTCTTGTGGAGGTTGTAGTGTACTGCATCGAATCCCATTCTCCCGGGATCTGTTTTTCCGATTATTGCATTGAAGTTTGCACCGTCGTAGTACATCTGCCCACCTGCCTCGTGGACGATTTGGGAGGCCTCGGCTATGTTCGTCTCGAACAGGCCAAGAGTAGAGGGGTT
Organism: uncultured Candidatus Poseidoniales archaeon; assembly: GCA_964588055.1. Taxonomy (GTDB): domain Archaea; phylum Thermoplasmatota; class Poseidoniia; order Poseidoniales; family Thalassarchaeaceae; genus UBA36. The sequence continues at coordinate 3,282 of CAZPNT010000070.1, forward strand.
AGTGATCATCATCGCTGCCGTGTCTTCGCCTACTGCTGCCCTGAGGGCATCCATGTCCAGCCTCCCATCCGGACCGCTGGGAATCTCCACAATCTGGTAACCGCACATCGAGGCCGATGCAGGATTGGTTCCATGTGCAGAGTCGGGGACGATCACCTTGTCCCTGTGTCCTTCCCCGATCGACCTGTGGAATTCCTGAATGCACCTTATGGCAGTGAACTCTCCCTGTGCCCCAGCAACTGGTTGGAGAGTCACCGTGTCCATTCCCGAGCAAATGGCCAGCATCTCCTGCATCTCATAGTAAATTGCCAGGAGGCCCTGGACTTGCGAAGATTCCTGTAGAGGGTGGATCCTGTCTATCCCTGGTAGCTGAACTATCCTCTCGTTCACTCTGGGGTTGTGCTTCATCGTGCAAGAACCAAGTGGGTAGAAACCGGTATCTATCCCGAATGTCTTCTGAGAGAGACTCGTGTAGTGGCGTACCAGTTCGGGCTCGCTAGCCCTTGGCCAGTCTGGGAGGTTTCTCCTTCGTAGACTCTCGGGAATTGAAGTGGCACTGGGGGAAATCGGGTCTGGTTGGGACCAACCCGTTCCAGGGGCTCCATTGAATTCGAACACGGTGCTCATCTTATCCCTCCTGACCAAATCCCGAGGGCCTCAGTTAGGCTCGAGATATCGGACTCTGTGGTTCCTTCGTCGCAACCTATCAGCAGGCAATCGGACATTGATTCCCACCAGTTGCCCAGGTCGAAGCCCCCCAGAACGCCTGCTGCGTCCATGCTAGCCAATGCCTCCTTAGCTGGCCCCGGTAGCCTGACTGCAAACTCCCTGAAGAATGATCCATCCGGATTGGCTAGTTCTATTCCAGGAATGGAGGTGACTGCATCTATTGCCACGGATGTCGATGATGAAATCCTCATTGCCAGTTTCTCTAGTCCCTCGGGGCCCAGTAATGACATGTGCATAGCTCCCATCAAGGCAATCAGGGTCTCATTGGAGCAGATGTTGGATGTGGCTCTGTGTCTACGGATGTGCTGCTCCCTAGTGGATAGTGTCAGTGTGTAAGCAGTCTTGCCCTCGGAGTCGATACTTTGGCCGACTATCCTGCCAGGCATCAGCCTCAGGAATTCCTTGGAGCATGCGAAAATCCCGTATATCGGGCCACCAGCAGTTGGGCCTATCCCGAATGGCTGGCCTTCCCCTACCACGATATCTGCACCCCAGTGTCCCGGAGGCAGCACTACTCCCAAGGAAACCGCATCTACCCCGACTATCAGTGCCGTTGAGTCTCCGATGACCTCTTTGACTTCCAGGAGACCAGAGTCCAATATCCCCAGTGCATTCGGTTGCTCTACGTATACAGCTGATGATCCAGATGCGGAAGCTACCTTTTCCATGTTCAGTGTTCCATCCTCATTGTGTGGCAAGATGTGGAGTTCGATTCCAACTCCCTGGGTGTAGTTGCGAATTACAGACAACCTATGGGGTGGGACCAACTCGGAGACGTATACGGAATTCGGGTTTGACGCCTTCTTCGACTTTACGCGTACAGCACATGTTATGGCCTCTGCAGCCGAGGTACTTGCGTCGTACATGGAGACATTGGAAATAGGCAATCCAACTAGTTCTGAAACCATGGTCTGGAACTCCCACATAGCCTGCAACATGCCTTGGCTTACCTCGGGCTGATACGGAGTGTAGGAGGTTAGGAACTCACCCCTAGTGGCCATCATTGGAACCATTGTAGGTACGAAGTTCCTTGCCAATCCAGCTGATAGGAAGGAAGGTCGTGAGTCCAAATCAACGTTTGCACCCAGGAGACGGCGTGCGTCTTCGAGTATCTGCTCCTCCGATTGTGGAGGTGGAAGTGGGAGAGGGGATTCCCTCCGAACCCCTTCTGGGATGTTTGAAAAGAGGTCAGACATGGATGACAAACCTATCTCTGCCAGCATATCCGACTCTCTTCCAAGATTAGGAATTTGGTCTACCATCGGCTCGCCTGTGAAATTGGTTGCGTGCTAGGAGGAATTCAATGGTTTCTCAGGAAGTGGCTCTCACAATCACACAGTATATTACCTGTCAGGAGATACGGGAGTCCGTGAAGGTTGCAGTATCGTCGGCCGATGGTTTCGTCGCCCCATACATTATGGAGATGCTAGGTGAATCGGTTGTGGAAATACCGGATGAGAAGTTGGACGACCCAGCATCTCTAGATGCATTGCTAACTCCTTGCAGCACCCTGATTCACATCAACTCCAGGCCATTGGACACTTCTGTGGCAAGGGACGACCGTGAGTCATACATCATCATGAGGGAGAAGGCCCGCCCCGTACTTGAGGCAGTGGACAGGCATGGTTCCCTGCACATGGTTATTCTGGGCACCCTGAGGGTTCATCCCCAATGGGAACCCGGAGAAGAGTACTACGGTTACGACTCGACCTTGGCCCCTAGGGATGTGGCGGCAGAAGGACAGTTGTGGATCGAGGAGAACGCACTGGAGAGGGCGGAGGCAGAAAGGCCAGTCAGCGTAATCAGGGCCTCGAACGTACAGGGAGTCCCCCTGTCTGGCCCACCGGGAAACGGGATCCTGCACAGATGGGCCTTCGAAAGTCAGATGGGGTGGATAAACGTGCCAGGGGATGGGACCCAGGTGAAGGACATGGTCCATGTCCAGGATCTTGTGAGAGTGGTCGATGCTGTCCTGAAGGACCCCCCGGCAACTAGAGAGAGTTTCGCAGTGGGATCCGGGAAGGCAATAGCCATGTCTGAACTGGCAGAGTTTTACAGAGAGAGGACTGGTTGCGAGATAGAGCTCAACCAGAGCGACAGGGAGGAAGTCTGGGGGGTTGTAGATGCCTGGTTCCTAGAAGACAGGTGCGGATTCAGGCCATCCATAAGTCTAGAGGAGATGATGGGCGAGGCCTTCGAGGCTGCTAGCTAGTTTGACTCGAGAATCAACCTACGCCTAACTGCGTTCCAATCTGAGACGGAGCATGAAAGCTCGCCCTCGTATCCTGTCTTGAGATGGTTCGTGTCTGAAGCGGATGGCAGTCTAATTTCCACTTCTCCTATTCCCTCTACCTCTGCGATGAGTGTGTTTCCCCCTCGCAAAGAATCGGAGAGTCCGATCCCGAAAGTACGCTCTACCGAGCTTACTCTAAATTTTACTGTGCTAGAGCTCCCGGAGAAGGATTCCTTGATGGAGTTTCGTTCCGAAATAGTCCTAGCATCCTGGAATCCTGAGATTACCGATTCAAGTTCCGAATGACCAGAGGTTTGGGCATCTGGTGGCTCGGGCTCCGGTGCGGCTGGTGGCTCGGGCTCCGGTGCGGCTGGTGGCTCGGGCTCCGGTGCGGCTGGTGGCTCGGGCTCCGGTGCGGCTGGTGG
>CAZPNT010000071.1:0-6547 GCA_964588055.1 uncultured Candidatus Poseidoniales archaeon
GGGTTACAAGCTCCGCAAGCTCATGTGATATCCAGGCTACACTATGGGTCCAGCGAGTGTTGGACGGTAGGGCCCGGCTTAATCCCGACGGTGCAAAATCACATTGAGAGGGGCAGGATAGTCTTCCAACTGGGCTCCGCTAGTTTCTTCGACTTGGGTCCTGTCATCGGCTGTGGTGTCCTGTGAGTAAGAACGCCATGCATTCCTTGGACGTTGAACTTGACTCTTAGCTCCACCATCCTGTCCCTCTCAGCGGTTGTGACCTGTTCCTCATCGAGCTCGAAGGTAGATGTGGGGTCTCCGGATTCGTTGGTCAGCCTAAGAGTGGTGCCAGACAGGCTGGCTCTGGGAGAGAAGTCGAAATCCTGAGGATCTTTCATGCTGACCCTTGTATCTACAACTAGGCGATCTCGAATGGATACCTTGGTGATCTCAAACGACTTTGCCATGCCAATGCCAACAACTGGAGGTTGAAAGGTCTTCGCACGGGTAATCAAACGCTTACTTCACTGATCCTCAAGACCAAAACCACGAACTGTGCTTCCAACGTCCAGTCGTTGCCCTGATCCGGATCTACCCCGTCCACAGGGGTGTCTGGGTCACACTCCAATGCGGTGATTCTCCAGAACCAGTCCCCTTGACCGAACCTCCCATCGGGATCGTCTAGAAGGGCCTGCTCTAACTCTTCCTTTGAATCTGCCAAGATAGTGTAATCCGACTGCGGGGATGGGTTCATTTCTGTCCTCTCTATTGTCGCTGATGAGTTCTCAGTGATGTTGTCCTGAGATGTTACTACGGTATAGGACCACCCAGATGCAGGGAGGTCGACCTCTAGGGTGAAGTTGTCCTCTGGCCAAGTAATTGGGAGGATGTCACGAGTCAGAGAGAGGGTCGCAACCATGTCAATCAGCCTAGCTCCTTCACCGGGTTGGAACTGTATCTCATGGGTCTCTCCCTGTTCTAGGTATCCCGACCAGTCATAATCGACGTATGTTTCCTCCCAGACTATCCGAAATGTTCGAGATACCACTCTCAGGGTCCAGAGGGTTGTGTTCTTCCCTCCGCTATCATCTGAAACCGTGACTGCTCCCGTGATATTCCCGGCTTCCGTGACTGTGAGCCTAGTCACCGGACCGCTTCCGTCATCGTCGTTGAGAGGGTCGCTGTCCCCGTCAGAGTCGGTGTTCGCGTCGAAGTCCCAGACAACCTCCACGCCCCCTCCCTCTGGGTCGAATGAGCCACTAGCGTCTAACCTGGCTTCTTGTCCCGTCTTGACGAAGTCTGGAAGGCTCAGGATGATTTCTGGGATGGCATTGACGAATACGATGAGGCTTGCGGAATCTGAGTCTCCGTTGTCATTAAACACCTCGACGGACACCTCAAAGTTACCGGGCTTCACGAAGGTATGACTGATCACTCCCTGCTTTGTTGTCTTTGTCTCCCCGTCACCGAAGTTCCATTTGAACTCGTCAATTATCGTTGGTTCGGGAGTAGTGGAGGTGCGGGCATCGAAATTGATGGTGTCTCCCGAATTAATGGTGACTCTGTCGGACGTTAGGGTGGCATTGGGGCTACCGGGACCAATGCCTCCGCATCCTGCCAGAGAATGGGAGATCATCAGGATTGCGAGAAGCGTTGAGAGTCTTTGGTTGGCTCCCATCATGTCACTAGAAATCTTAGGTCACTCATATGGGTGTTGGAAGAGGGCGCGTCAAGCCCGGCTTTGGTAGGGTTCATGGATGGTGCCGATAGCGAGGTTCCGTGGTCTCCGATGTTCTTGATGGTTTGAGGGTCCTTGGATTCGATTTGGAGACCACAGGATTCAACCCCAGACAGGACAGAGTGGTGCAGTTCGCACTGGTCGGTAGCGATTCCGATGGCTCGCAACTAAATCTACAATCGCTAGTTGACCCCGGATGCAAGATCCCACAGGAGTCTAGTGACGTGCATGGGATATTTGACGAAGATGTAAGGGGAGCGGGGAGTTTCGGAGAGCACCTAGACTCGATTTGCGAGATGGTAAAAGATTCAGTAATTGTGGGCCACAATGTGGTAGCATTCGACTGGAGGTTCCTAGAAATGGAATGCATGAGAATCGGACGAGAGGTGCCTGAGCCTCTGGCTCTGGTCGATACCCTCGGGCTGGTGAGGAGCCTTGAAGTTCCGGGGAGCCACAAGTTGGGTGTTCTATGCGAAAGATTTGGGATTTCATTGGAGAGGTCCCACCGTGCCGATGCGGATGCCGGGGCAACCCTCCTCCTTCTTTGGAAGTTAATGATCGCTTTTCCCAATAGGTTCCAAGGAGAGGTACGGGATGTGTTGGACTCAATTTCGCACAGACCTGAGTAGGGGAGACCAAGGGAGGATTTCTGACCAATCCCCCATACGTGCGGTCTTTCCACCAAACATAATGCTTCCAAGGAATAAATATCCATCCAGCTCTGCTTTCTCCATTTGCCTGATTTTTTCAAGAGATGATCCGTTTAGCAAAGCTCCAAAGCGATGGTCTGACCCTCTAAGTTCTCCCTCCCCACCAACAGGGGTGGTTCGCTCGAAAAGAGCCGCTCCTGATTCTTGATCAATCCTGACTAGGCGAACCACCTCATCTCTGAACATCCCCTCCTGAGTGAGTTCTCCGTCGTACTTCGCTTCCCACCAACTCGGACACCATGCCTTCCACTCACAGAAGGAACAGGCGTCTTCACTTGGGGTGGCCTGAAACGGTGTTTCAGTGAGTTTCATCATCTCCCACGCTAGGATGGCTTCTTCCAAGATTGGAGGGCCATCGGTTCTGTAGACGGTCTTGTTGGAAGAATACCATCCCTCGGCGAGAAGAGTCTGGTTTTCTGTGGTCTTCTGCTTCATCAGGTCCCTGTAGAATAGCAATTGTCTGCTTACCTTCTCGCTCAATTCATCCTCGGGTGGCCTTCCTGTCTTCAAATCGGCGACAATCAAACTACCATTATCCTCGTCTTCAAGGTCTTTGATCAATAGATCTAGCCTACCCATCAATCGCCCGCATTCAGACTCCAAGGTTGCCTCCGTTTCGATGACAATCTCCTGGACCTGCTTCCAAGACTGTGCGCTGACCGACGATAGTTCCACTACTGGCAACAACGCCTTCTCGAAAATGATGGCCAGCGCCCCGATCAACCCATCGTGTGCTTTGGAGAAAGACTCCTCCTTCCACCTCGGATGCCTTGGGGTCTGCATGAATAGTGTCCTCTCGTCCTCCCATCTCTGCTCAAGAATTGCTCTGGCGGAGGTTTGTAGCCAACCCGTCTCTTCATCGTCTCTGCCAGAGATATCTAGGTTGCATAAGTCCTCAACTGAGTTGTGTATTGCCGTTCCCATTGAGGCGGCCATGCTGGCCTTGTGAGGAAGTCTCTGCCTAGATAGCCAGTATTTCCTTGGGCATTCCTCAAACCTGTTCCAAGAGGATGGGGAAATCTGGAAGTCGTGTGACCTTTCTACCATCTAACCACTGCCCTCGGAATCGAGTCGGGTCAGTGGCAACGATTAACACCATTGAGTGGTTTCTAGATTCATGACGGAGGTCCCGCTGGTCGAGGTTGACGATGGCGTGAACTCATCTGGTGCCCTACTGGTGAGTTGTTTCCCATCTGTGGGCTTCGTTAGCAGCATTGTAGCCCACTTCTTGGTCGAAAAACTGGAGTTGGAGCTAGTGGGGGGTGTCAGGCACCCAAGCCTACCACCAATGTGCTTGGTCCAAAATGGGAAGCCCCTCCCTCCACTAAGATTCTACGCTGGGGAGCCGATATGCAATATGGAAAAGTGCGACAAAGTGGTACTAATTGCATCGGAGATCCAAATCCCATCCGAGCTCAATCTACCATTGTCATCGGGGATTATCGACTGGATAGTGGACTCTGGTGTGAGTTCTACAATAATGGTCGATTCCTTCGCGCATGGGATCGAGGGGCTGCACAGCATTTTCGACGATGATCCAGAAATGGATTCGATTCTGGGAATTGGATCCACAGATTCAACTCACGATCTGCTGAAGGGAATCGGTGTCCCGCTTCTGAAACAAGGAGTGGTGGGGGGAATGACCGGAGTGATGATGGGGGAGTGCAGGAGGAGGGGTATAGACGCTCTGGCAATCTTGGCTGAGTCGGATGGAGAGATAGGTCAAGGGACGATTCCCGACGCTCGAGCTGCAGCTGGAATAATCGGGTGTTTGGATGGTCTCCTACCTGCAGTCCATCTGGATCCTGAACCCCTGATGGAGGAGGCTCAGAGAATTGAGGGACAGATCCGGGAGATGATGGCACTGCATCTGAATCCACCTCAGGAGAGCAGCGGTGCTTCGACTGGGATGTACGGATAGTCAGAACTCACCCAGCTTTGATTGCCTTTCCTGAGGCAGTTCCTCTAGTATCGATCCCCCCAGCATCTCGTCCAACTCGGATTCCGAGATGACTCGGACTCCTAGTCTATTGGCCTTCTCCAGCTTGGATCCTGAGGACTCTCCTGCTACAAGGAAGTCTAGATTTCCTGAGACCGAGGAGACGACTTTGCCCCCCTCGGACTTTATCGATAGGGATATCTCCTTCCTGGGTCGGCTCAGTGTTCCTGTAATGCAGAAGGAAGAGCCCGATAGCGGGCCATCAGTGGATGTCTGCTCGCCCTCTACAATCTCTACCTGACCATAGAGGTCTATGATGGACTCCTTCCTCTCGGAAATCCCATCCAGTAGCAGGGCGGCCACGGTCTCTCCGACCCTGTCTATGGACACCAGACGCTGGACGGCCTTCTCCCTGTCCTCGGTCATCTGGATTAGCTCTTCGAGAGTCTTTACCTCTGTGCAGACGAGGCTTGCGATCTCAGGTCCAATCCGAGGTAGTCCGAGTGCTGAGATGAAGGTGCTGAAAGTCATAGCCCTTGTGGAGTTCAATTCCTCGAGAACGTTGCTGGCAGACTTCTCGGCCATTCTCTCCAGGGAGATGAGTTCTGGCTCCCTGTCCTCCAATCTGTACAGGTCCGCCAAACTGGTTACCAGCCCCGAAGAGCATAGTTGCTCTGCTAGTTTCTCCCCTATCCCATCCATCCCCAGCTTCCTGCACCAGTACAGTATGGCCCTCTCGAGTCTCGATGGGCAGTCTATGTTGGTGCACCTGATGAATGCGCCATCCACTATCAGGTCAGTGGAGCACCTAGGGCATTCTTCGGGAATCGGAATCTCAGACCTAGGAGGGAGGGAGTCTGAGAAAGGAGTGCCATCGGAATGGGACCTTCCAGTCAGATCGTGCTCCTGAGCCGGACCAAGGACCTCGGTAATTTTTGGTATCACATCCCCTCTTCTCACTACCCTGACCTTGTCCCCCACCATTATCCCGAGCCTCTCGACCTCCCCCTTGTTGTGAAGAGTCGTGTTCTCCACCGTCACCCCTGAAACAACCACTGGAGCGACTCTAGAGACAGGAGTGACGTTACCTGTCCTACCAGTTTGCCAGAAGACGTCCATTAGAACCGTAACTGCCTCCTCGGGAGGAAATTTCCATGCTAGTGCCCATCGCGGATGATGTGCGGTCTCTCCTAGGAGCCCCCTCTTGTCTAGACGGTCAAGCTTAACCACAATTCCATCGATCTCCCATGCTGCTGAGTCTCTCGAATGAAACCACTCTCTAGTAACGGCAAGAATAGAGTCTGACGTGGATGTGTCGTCGTCGCCAGAAACGACGTCGTTTCCAGCAACCTCGATTCCCATCTCACCGATCCACGTGATTACTTCTGAGTCCAGTTTGAAATCGGGAGGTTCTGGGCTCTCTGGATGGCGATGCTGGCCGCTTGGGAACTCCACCCCGTAAGCTAGGAACTGCAAATCCTCTGGGCTCCCCTTTCCTGCATCGGCATACTTCTGCCTTAGTGCTCCTGCCGCTAGATTCCTCGGATTTGGAGCTACTTCTGAGTACTTATCCCTGAAGACACGCAGAGGCATCACCACCTCTCCCCTCACATGGCAGTCTCCGCTCCATCCAAGCTTCTCTGGGACGTTCATCATCCTCCTTGCGTTTGCTGTTACGTCCTCCCCCCTACGTCCATTGCCCCTGGTTGCGGCTCTGATGAGTCGCCCTCGACGATACTCCAGAGAAAGTGCCGAGCCGTCGAGCTTTGGTTGGCATACGAACCTCCTGCCTTTGGCAGTAGTCTCGGAAACGAAGTGTGCCACCTCTTCGTCCGTAGTGGCCTTGTCTAGGCTCATCATCCTGAATAGGTGGTCAACCTTTACCGAACCAGGAGGGGGGTCCGATCCCACCATACTCAATTGAGGATGATTGGGTGAAAGGCTCTGAAGCTCGTCCCTCAGTGCATCGAATTCTGCATCGGATATCTCGGGTTCAGCCTTATTGTAATAGAGGTCCGAGTGCTTCTCTATCTGCCGTGCTAGCCATTCGATTCGGCCCTCGGGAGAGGTGTCGTCAGGTTGCCTAGTACCCATGTTGATGCAAAGGGGGCGAGGGCCTTCAAACTGACCGTTTTATCGGTGCTTTGCGATGGTGGGCCTGCCAGGATTTGAACCTGG
>CAZPNT010000072.1:0-6536 GCA_964588055.1 uncultured Candidatus Poseidoniales archaeon
GGAGATAGCCAACCCAATTACTTCTGATCACACTGTCCTTAGGCAATACATTCTGCCATCACTACTACGATTGCTCGCGGCTAATAGACATCACGAGTTGCCCCAGAGAGTTTACGAACTAGGGACTGTAATCAGGGAGTCGAAAAATTTTCTCAGAGGAGCATGGACGTGTGCCGAGGTGGGCAATGGATTCACGTCATCGAAGGGAATTGCCCAGGCCCTTCTTCGGGATATGGGGGCAATTCAGGAAGACGTGGGATTCAAGCCAACAGATTCGGAGCATGGGCCCTGGATAAGTGGCAGAGGAAGCCAAATCATTGTTAGGGGGCAGAAAATTGGGGAGTTCGGAGAGATTGACCCTGAAGTTAGTGCTTGTTTCGGGATTAAATCTCCAATACAAGCGGGGGAGGTTGACGTGTGGGCAATTGGCAGGATGATTGCGGATCCAATTTCCTAGTCCTCACCTTCGTCTTTAGAAAGCAGTTTCTTTGCATCCAAGAACTTCTTATTCTCGAGATGGCTCTGATCGTCTTTTTTGTCTTCTTTCTTTCCTGACTTTTTCTCGTACTCCACAACATTCCTCATGTAATTCGTTCGAGAAATTGTCGGTTTCGAGGGTTTCTTCTTCTTGAAGGGCCATATGGGTCCCATATTGGCACAGCGACGAGTGTAGACATCATATTTTCCCCCTATTGAGTCTGAAAACAGTAGTTTTGATGGAATTAGTCCTCTTCGGAGAGGCGTGCTTGGACGACACATAGGGGTTGACGAGGCCGGAAGAGGGCCCGCCATAGGACCACTAGTTGTTTCTGCTCTGAGTATACCAAAAAAGGACAGGACAATTCTTAGGAAGATAGGAGTAGATGATTCGAAGAAGATGAGCAAAAAGAATAGGGAGCGTGTGCATATGGAAATTTTATCCTATGCCGAATCGTCTGATTGGATCATTGGCTTGGTACATTGTGATGCTAGTAGGATCGACGAATGGATGTACAAAGGGAGTTTGAATACATTGGAAGTTATCCTATTTGCCGAAGCAATCGAAAGGGTTGCTGAACCTGGAGGCGAGCACGAGTTATTTCTCGATGCTTGCGACGTTGATGCCAAGAGATTCGGCAGGAGAGTGGCCGAATCTCTCGGGAACGAATGGAAGGGGTGCAAAATTCATTCACGGCACAAGATGGATGCGAATGATGAGGTTGTCGCAGCTGCAAGCATCATTTCCAAGGTAAGTAGAGACTCAGCAATGGGAGAGTTGTCTCGGCAATTGGGTGTTGATCTGGGTTCTGGATACCCCTCAGATGCCAAGACAAGGGATGCAATCGAGTTGCTATGCAAGGAAGAGGTTCTCAATGATTGCATTAGAAGAAACTGGGCTAACGTCAAGAAATCATGGTCGAGGCATCACAATAGACCCATAGAAACAAGGGGTAGTGAAAGATCGGGAGTGTTCCAATCGGCTCTAGACAAGTGGGAATAGTAAGAACGGTGAAATGCAACCAATGCCTGGTTCAGACGAAAGGCATGAGTGAGGAGGAAGTTTTCGATCTGGATGATGAGGATGCCGTTCGGAAGTATGCTTTGCAGAATGCCATAGAGTACAAGGGAAAAGGGCAGGCTGGGAGTGTTCTCGGAAGGGTTCTTGCCGAGAGGGAGGAGCTTAGGCCCCGTGCAAAGAGTCTACTAATTTTGGTTGAATCTGAGGTAATAAGAGCCAATGCTATCGCCCGTGAAAGTGGTATAGAAGAAGTTCGTAGAGAGCTAGAGAGGATGGCTCCAGAGGCTCTAGAAAGAGAGAAACATAGGAAAATTGAGGGGTTACGGGATCTTCCGGGAGATACATCGGAAGTAGTTCTAAGATTCGCCCCAAATCCCAACGGACCTTTGACTTTAGGGCACTCTCGAGGAGTGGTGATAAATTCCATTTATGCGGAAAAATACCAAGGAAAAATAGTTCTAAGGTTTGATGACACGGACACTAGAGTAAAGCCCCCTTTGGTTGATGCGTATGGTTGGATAGAGCAAGAAATCGAATGGTTGACGGGAAAATCTGCAGATGTGGTAGTTCGAGCCAGTGAAAGGATGCCAGTTTATCTCCGATACGCCGAAGAGATGCTGGTAGAGGGTTTTGGTTACGTTTGCAGGTGCAAGGCCGAAGAGTTTCGAGAATTAAGAGTGTCAAAAACCGATTGTCCGTGCAGAAGTAAAGCTGTTGCGGAGAGTATCGAAGACTGGGGTAAAATGAACTCGGGAGATATTGAGGAAGGAGGGGCAGTTGTGAGGGTTAAGACGGAAATGGATCTGCCAAATCCGGCATTGAGAGATTGGCCGGCACTAAGGATTCAACATTCCCCCCACCCAATGGTTCGAGACAAGTACAAGGTATGGCCTCTATTGGACTTCCAAAGCGCAATTGAAGATCACGAGCAAGGAGTAAGTCACATCATTAGAGGAAAGGATCTGATGGACAGTACAAGAAAGCAAACGCTACTTTACGAACACTTTGGTTGGACATATCCAGAAACGTTGTATTGGGGAAGAGTGAAGATTCACGAGTTTGGAGGTTTCTCGACATCAGGAATGTCTTCCTCGATTGATAATGAGGAATTCTCTGGATGGGATGATCCTAGACTCCCTACGCTTAAAGCACTGCGGCGTAGAGGATTTGAGTCTAGTTCTCTAATCGATTTTTGGAAGGAAATAGGGCTTACTCAGAAGGATATTTCAATTTCAATGCAGACATTGGAGTCGTTCAATTCCAGAATAATCGACGGATTTTGCGAAAGAAGGGTTTTCGTTTCTAAACCAATAAGGTTAGACATACGTTCCGAAGATACTCCTTCTAGAGTCGTGATGTCGAGGCATCCAGATGGAAAAATTGGAGGGTCCAGAGAGTGGGAGGTCGACGGAACTGTGTTCATTCAAGAATGTGATATGGTTGAAGGTAAGCTGAGGCTCAAAGACTTCGCAGACGTAACAATCTCTGGATCATCGGCAACCATTGATTCCGAAGATAGGAGCGATGACCGCACAATCGTACATTGGATCCCTGAGAAGATGTCGAGGAAAGCAATATTGTCCATCCCCGATGGCGAAGAGATTTCTGAGGAACAAGGGCTTGTTGAGGACTTTGATTTGAGAGAAGGTGCCGTATACCAGTTTGAGAGAGTCGGTTTTGCTAGATTGGAGAGTATAGAAAATGAGGTTGTCAGGCTTCTATGGCTTCATAATTAGCGGAGTCTCCGATTAAGTACATAAGTAGCGAATTATCATAGTTAGTTTGCGTCGCATTGAAGGGGCTAGTCCGAATCAGAGTGCCGTGGAAGGCGCCAGTGCAAGGTTCGCAGTCATTTTTTCCTCAATGATGGTAATGGTAGTATTTTCTCCAATCATTGCTAATGCTGAAGAGAGCAACAATTGCTGTGAATCCCCAGATGAATTCGATCTTTTCTTGATTGGAGATGCAGACAATGGACAATTAACTCCCTTCTCATCTGAATTAGAAGAGGAGAAATCCATGGAAGTGACTTCGTCGGTTTTTGGCGAAGTTGAAATTGGCACCTGGATGATTGAGTGGGGGGAATCCGGTGACTATTCTTCTGGGACGTGGACATTCACGATTCCCTATCAGGTTGAGGACTCGACTGGAGTGTCTGCAAATACTACAGTTGTAGTTAAAGTGGGCGGGAATACATACGAAAGTTCTGGACAGTTGCCCGCCGTATATCTTAGTGAGTCTGGGGAGCTTTCTGTTCCTATAGAAGTCCAGGATGGTCAGTTCTCAAAGAATGATAAGATAGAAATTACCTTTTCAGTTAGGAACATGATATTTTCAAATCCTGGTAGTGAATCTGGGATAAGCTTCCATTGGGGGTCAGAAGAGTTTGCTGCCGCTATGTCCATGTCCTTCCCACTAGTGAACATAGAAATTCGCGATGCGAGTGTCAAGGGCAGCCTCGTATTCTTCCCAGTAAGACTTAGTTCGGGTTTCGGAGACAGGATTTGGACTTCTGCCACCGGTGGCCTAATGGTCCAAAATACAGAAATTACTGAGAGTCCCATAGTAAACTCCAACGAAGAATGGATCGATGTCACATTTGTGTGGGACCCAAGTGGAACTAGCGGAGGTTCAGTTAGGACTGATTTCCACATTTCTATTCAGGGCTCCTTGGTAATTGAAGCAGACAAGATCCATGAAATTACCCTAGGACAAGATACAGGGGACAATAGCTGGTACCCTGAAGAGGAGCCCCCGAGGACAGGTGGTTCGGGCCTAGAAGTCGAAATCAACTGCAAATATGACGGTAACTCCATTGAAAGAAAGACGACCATATCATTTGATGGGGCGATGTCTCAGTGGATGAGATGGGGTTTGGACAACATTGGCAACAAGAGTCTCGGATCAAACAGTTGGTGGAGGAATCTGAATACGTTTTCAGATCAAGTTAGCTCGTCAGAGAAGCAGAACGGAAGAGTGGACAACTCGGAGCTTTCATCTCTAGAGACTCATCTGAGAGGTTCAAAGACTGATATGAAATCATTCCTTTCGAGTGGTTTGATGATTGACCCGGAATCTGTTTTTGGCGTAGACCCTGTGAATTTCGGACCATTGGAAATTAGTATTGACTTGGGTGCATCAAGGGCCTTTAACTCGGATCTAATTTCAGTAAGAGTTTCTTCGACATACTATGTTTCGGATAGTAGCTCTAGGCAAGCATTGATTGAGGATTTTGTAAGACCTGGTGGTTATGATTTCTGGGACAATGTGGGGCTCTCTTTCGAGATTAGAACCGGGATGCTTTCTGGTTTCGGAGGCGTATACCTGGACAACGACGAGATAGATTACACACACAGGAGGTGGATTTTGATGGAAATAATCACGATGGAAAATTCCGATATCGAATCCGATGCCGACTTTAGACTAGAGTTTGGGGCTGAAAATGCTCTCCTATTTAGCCCCTTGATATCTGCAATGATTTCCGTATTCGCTCTTTGCTTGGCACTAGGAATTGGAATGGCCCTAACGAGAAAGAGGACGCGGGTTCCGAGTATGATAATGATTGGAGTATTGGGGGTACTTTCTCTATCCATTTACTGGTTCGGATTGCCAATGCCAATTGTTCTGGGAGTTGTAAGTTCCAGCATTCTCCTAGTATTCCCTGCTTCTGTAATTTCTCCCGTAATTGAAGATCCAAGTATGCACAGAAATTCCAGCAAGGGTGGAATGGTTAGATGTCCGTCTTGTGGGAAGAAGAATACCGTTGAGTCTGACATTAGACCACTTAGGGTCGAGTGCAATGGATGCGGTAGCACACTTAGGATAGAATAGTCATATTTCTCCTTTAGAGACAAGTGCATCTGCAATGGTAGAAGCAGCCTCTAAAGGTGTTTTTCTCTCCCAAATCGAGTGAGCCCTGAAAATCTGTGATGAGAGGTCTGAGTCCCAACTTGGACCCAGAACACAATGCCAAAGCAGTTCTTCTGCCCTTGTTGTTGAAGGGGAATTTAATGCGAAGATAGGAGTAACTAAGTTTCCCATGATTCGTTCTCTATTCTCTAAATCAGAAGACTGCCATTCATTAGAAGCATTTTCCAGAACAGAATCATCGAGCCAAGGGAAATTTCTGAATTCTGGAGATTTTACCTCGGTAACAGGGACTACTCTAATTGCACCTTGTTCGGAAAGATAGTCGCGAAGAAATGAGTAAACTGGATCGTATGTATTGTCAAGGGAGTCACTAATCCAATTTCCTGATAAAATCCAAGGCCTCATCCTCCTAAGTCTTTCACTACTAGGATTGATTTCCGAGGCCATGTAGTGGGCTTGCACCACAGTGCATAGTGGCCCTTTGCGAGAGTCTCCCGAGCTCCCCCTAAGACCTTCGACGATAGACGCAGAGATCACAATCCCGTCCATGGAGCTTCTTCGTTTCCCTAAGTTTTCAACGACCTGGATGAATGGTTCCGAATCTGGATTTTGATCGGTGAATCTACGCCTGTAAGGGATACCCGCGTCAAGAAGTGCTGCCTCAATGGGTGCCAGGGAAAGAGCGCCACTCATGTTTGGTTCTGAAATAAGAAGAAGAGTCTGTTTTCTCAGAGAAAGCCCTCTAGAGAAATTCCGAAAAGATTCGCGAATAGAAGAGAAAATATCCTGGTCCGCGAGAGAGCCCATTATCCCACGATAGAAGACAGGTACAAATCACTAGTGATTACTCGACCATCAGTCTGAGTTGGTCCCTCTTGTATGTCCAATCTGAGTCTATCTGGTTGTTATCTCGATAGTACCTAGAAAGGCGTCTAATCTTGGATTCACATAGTTCCAACTGCCTCCTGTTATGGATGTCCTTGGAATTCTGGGACAGATGGTCTATGAGTCGTAGTGCCCTCCTCATCAGGCTCATTAAATCCTCAGGGAGGCTACTGGACTTTCCCAATCTTTCTAGAGTCTGAGAAATTCTTTCTCCGGTAACTAACCTTATGTTAGGAACTCCATGCTTATCCCTAAGAATAGTTCCTATTGATGCATTTGAGTG
>CAZPNT010000073.1:0-6471 GCA_964588055.1 uncultured Candidatus Poseidoniales archaeon
GAGGGTGGGAACTTGGAGGTTGACCTAAGTGGCCTTTGTGAGGAAGACAAGATAGTTCTCGACAGACTTGGAGAACTAGGGAGGGCGTGGATAGTTGGAGGTTGGGTCAGGAATCTAGTCTCTGGGATGGATAAAGAAGAAATCGACATTGCTACCGATTTAAGGCCCAAACAAGTGAAGATTGCCTTCCCAAGATCTATCATGGTGGGAGAAGAATACGGCACCGTAATTGTGCGTATCGAGGGAGAAGGTCGCAACGAATACCAGTGCGAGGTGACCACAATCAGGAAAGAAGGTGGTTATGCCGATGGCAGGAGGCCCGATAACGTAACCTTCGGAAGCGAAATAGGGGAAGATCTTGCCAGAAGGGATTTCACCATCAATGCGATGGCAATCGAACCAATTGGGGAACTAGTGGGGGAAGGGGCCCCATCAGGGAAACTGATTGATCTGCACGGTGGTTTCAATGACCTAGAATCTAGCCTATTGAGAACAGTGGGAAATGCAGAAGAGAGGATTGGAGAAGACGGTTTGAGGATAATGAGGGCATTCAGGTTCTTGGATCGAGGTGAAGAAGGATTGAGGGAGATGGATTTAGAATTGAGTAGAGCAATTTCTTCTAACCTTGAGATGCTGAATAATGTGTCTAAAGAGAGAGTCTGGAACGAGTTGAAAAGAATTCTATCGTGTTCAAATTCTGGAAAAATAATTAATTCAATGGAAGAACACGGAATATTCGGAATGATTCTACCGGATACCTCGATTAATACCGTTGCTAATCACTCAGAAGACCATATGGTAAACCTAGCTCTGATTTGCAGCGAAAATGAGTCGGGCGACCTCCTGTTTGCTAAGAAAATTGCAGATGACCTCAGGTTATCAAGGAAAGAAAGTGCGACATTTTGTTCCCTGCATCAATGCAGGAAGTTGGTTCTGGACCCCTCTGTGGAGAGCGTTCGTAGATTCGTGGCGACTAATTCTACCGATCAAAGAAGGAAGATTCTTGATTACAAGCGAGGATTGGGGGAGGACACAAATAATTTTGAGTCAGAACTCAAACAAAATTCTCAACTAAGAGCTGGTTCTGGGCCTCTTATTGATGGCATCCTTCTGTCGAAACTAACCGGACTAGAGGGAGGGAAAAGACTTGGGAGACTAAAGGATTGGTTGCATAGAATCCAAGTAGAAAGGGACTTGAATAGCACGGATGACGTGATTGCCCTTTTAGATGAAGTTGAATGGGAAGACTCTGACTTAGAAGAGTGGCAAGGACTCTCGTGGCCTTAGTCAAATCTCGTTAAGGTACTCTATGTATTCTGATTCGTCCAGGTACATATCTTCGTCCCAGTCATGGGGTCGAACTATCATGCACCATCCGTCTTGGTATGCGTCCTCATTGACCAGATCGGGGTTATCCTCCACATCACCGTTTAGTTCCACTATCTTGCATGGGAATGGCGCATTGATCAGGACTCTGTCCTCGATTGTCCTGACTGTGATCATCAAATCATCAGTATCGAGTTCGTCCCCTCTGGAAATAGGCGAAGCAGGGGCGTCGTCATCGTTTTGCGATTCTCCTTCGTCAGAATCAACCTGGAATTCACTATCATCCTCAGGTTTTGAAAGTACAACTCGGAGAATGTCCCCGTACTCGGCCCTAATGAATTCACTAATCCCTAGTTTGACCGTCATATCTTCCTCGTCATCGTCTAGAACCTGGACCCATAAATGATCCAGAGTATATTTCCTATCGTGGGCAATGCTGAATTCGAAGTAATCCCCGCTACTCATCTGATATCGTCCGCGGGCGCGGCAGTTCCCAATTTGAACTATTCGATTGTTGAGAAATTTCATTTTTCAGAGAGATTAACAATATCCTCTTCGTCGGGACTGCTGAGAGAATGGATTTTGGAGAGACAGAAGAGCAGAACATGATTCGAGATATGGTCAGGGGATTCGCCGAGGAAACCTTGGCGCCTACATGCCTTGATCGTGACAGAGAGCAGCGAGCTCCTGTCAATGAGTGGTTGGAATTCTGCAACAGTACCGGGCTCCAAGGAGTAACAATTCCCGATGAATATGGGGGAAGCCAAGTGGATGCAGTGTCGGAGGCCATCATCGTAGAGGAGTTGGCGAGAGTGGATCCTTCTTTCTCAGTGATGTATTGCGTTCACGTTGGACTTTGTTCAATGACTATCGCCCTACATGGTAACGAGGAACAGAAGAAAGAGTACCTGCCAAGACTAGCGGGAAATGAGGTTGGCGCTTATTCCCTATCCGAGGCGGGGGCCGGTACAGATGCCGGCGCACTCGGATGCAAGGCAAAGATCAGTGACGGCGGTAGCCATTACATCCTAAATGGAGAGAAGATGTGGGTGACAAACGGATCCAGCGCGGACATTTACGTCCTTTTCGCGAAGGATGTCGATCATCCAGAGTTTGGCAGTAAGAAGCACGGGGGCACGACTGCATTCATAGTAGAGAAAACATTTGAGGGATTCTCTGTGGGAAAGAAGGAGGACAAATTAGGAATACGTTCCAGTGATACCTGCTCGTTGATACTGAAGGACTGCAAAGTTCCAGTTGAGAACGTCCTAAAGGGAGCTGGCGAGGGTTTTCCCATAGCGATGAATGCTTTGGACAACTCTAGGATTGGCATTGCCGCACAGGCGCTTGGGATTGCTCAAGGATCCTATGAAGCGGCTCTGAATTATGCTCACGAGAGGGTGGCATTCGGGAAGCCAATTGCTCACCATCAAAGTGTAGGCAATTACCTAGCAGATATGGCAACTAGGACCACTGCTGCAAGATTGATGGTATACAAGGCGGCTATGTCAAAGCAACTGCACTACGAAGAAGGTGCACCTAGGCACACAATGGATGCAAGTATGGCGAAGCTCTTCGCAGGGGATACGGCGATGTGGGTTTCTGAGAGGGCAGTACAAGTACTGGGGGGGTATGGATACACGACAGACTTCCCAGTTGAGAGATTCTTCAGAGATGCCAAGATTACTCAGATTTATGAGGGCACACAAGAAGTCCAAAGAATCGTGATCAACCGATCCATTTCTCCGGAATGAGTTGATCAGGATGTACCCAATAGAGAAGATAAGGGATTCCTTTCCATCCCTGAAAAGGGATTTAGATGGAAGGAAAGCGGTTTACTTCGATGGCCCCGGTGGGAGCCAAGTCCCCAAATCGGTGGCAAATGCAGTTAGTGATTACCTATTGAATCACAATGCGAATACTGGGATGAGTTTTGCTACTTCCATGGAGACAGACGAGATGATCTCGGAAACTCTGAATGCTTGTGCAGAATTCCTAGGTTGCTCGGACCCAAACGAGATTGCATTCGGCCAAAATATGACCAGTCTGAACATCCAACTAGCCAGTGCCCTGAGCAAGACATGGGGACCTGGGGATGAGGTTGTCGTAACAAGGCTTGATCACGATGGAAACGTTAGGCCTTGGTCCCTAGCAGCAGAGTGGTCCGGTGCTACTCTGAAAAAAATTGACGTGAATCGGGATGACTGTACTTTGGACATGGGGTCGGTTGTCGAGTCAATTACAGAAAGTACCGTCCTAGTGGCTATTGGGGCCGCTTCGAACCTATCTGGAACAATTAACGACGTCAGGAAAGTGGCAGATATTGCTCACGGATTCGGTGCAGAGGTTGTTGTCGATGCCGTGCATTTTGCCCCTCACTCGCTGATTGATGTCGAAGACATGGGGTGCGATTTTCTTCTATGCTCACCATACAAATTCTTTGGCCCGCATCAAGGACTTCTTTGGGGAAGGAGAAGTCGAATGGAAGATCTTCCGGTTGCAAAGCTTCGAGTATCGACAGAAGAAGTCCCATTCAGATGGATGACGGGAACGCAAAGTCACGAAGGAATGGCGGGTACCAAGGCTGCAATAGATCACATCGCATGGATTGGAAGAGAGTTCTCGGGGAATGCAAACCTTGGCAGGAGAGCGGCCTTGGGGGTTGCATTCTCTGCTATTGAGAAGCATGAGAGAGAATTATGCCTGAGAATGATCGAGGGTTTGATGGAGATTGAAGGTTTGAAGATCTGGGGGATCACTGATCCAGAGAGGATCATGGAGAGGGCTCCAACTGTTTCGTTCACACACCCGAATATGACGGCTAATGAGATTGGAACAATATTGGCTGAAAGGGGAATATTTGTTTGGGCCGGGAATTTCTATGCCCTGGAGCTAACGGAGACACTTGGACTAGAGCCAGAAGGAGTGCTTAGAGCCGGGATTCTTCACTACAACTCAATCGAGGAAGTGAATTACTTCGTAGATTCTGTAAGAGAAATCTTAGGATAGCCTCACTCTATCCACTGGTATCTCCTCTGCCCTTCCAGATCCCCTTCCAAACCGATGCTGACCAAGGCGAACTCGGTGCTGGGTTTGACCACTGAACGCTTCCTCTTGCCCTTATGCAATGCCTCGTACACGGTCTTATTGATTGCATGACGTGTAGAGAGTCGCTCGAAAAGGTGGAAACGTGACGCTATCTCCCTCCAACCCGGTTGAATGATTCCTTCGAACACCTTGGCCTTTGCTCCTGAGCCATACCCGCAAAGACCGATGTAATTGCCCTCCATCTCGACATTCTCCATGTAGTCTGACTCCATTGCGGACATCATGGCTAAGAAAATAGAGCCGGTATACTGGTTCCCGATTAGACTAGATGCTCGTTGCGTCTTCTCAATCCTCTGATCTACGAACGACCTGAACTCTTGGGTCTTTGAAATGAGTCTCCTGTAGGAATCATTTGCAGTCTCGAATTCTTCGATTCCGGCCGGTGTATCGGGAAAATCGGATGGCAAGGGTTCAGGGCCAATCTCCTCCACTATCCTCTCCCACATGGGAAGGTGTCGACGATCGTGACGGAAAACATCGGGGAACATCCTCTTACCTTGGAATGCATAGGGAAGGTGGACAATGATTCTGCTCCATTGGTTAGTAAGAATTTCATCAGTCTCTGGGGAGTACCTGCCTTCTTCAATCGCCTTACTACGGAAATCAATGAACGCCTGCTTGACTGACTCAGAATAGCAGCGATTGGAGAACTGTCCGTCGAAAACCGGGGTGTCCTTGTGTATCATGATCTTTTCATTCTCGAAAATAGTCTGGTTTTTCTTCTTCGATCTAGGAAGTAATTTGAGAATCTTCTCGGCGAGATTTGAGGTGAATCTGGCCCCCGACTCCTCTGCCAATTCCAGAACGTTCTCTACAACCGTACGAGTCTCTACCTCTCTTCGGGGCTTGAAGAAGTCGTGAACTGGCATAGTAGAAACTCCCCATATATCGGGTATAGCCAGTAGTCTTGGGTTGTGGCGAAGCAAGATTGCCCCCCCGCCTGCTCCCTGAGTGTACTCTCCTGAAGAGCCGAGGTCGTACTTCGCATTATCAGCAAAAACCACTATCCCTATCCTGTTCCTTTCCTCACCCCCCCTAGCAACCCAATCCAGGGTATTGTGCATCGCATCTACAGCTCCAATGCATGCGAAAGTCATGTCAACTACGTCACAATTCCTGAAGCAGTTTTCACCGAATTTCTCAGAATATCGCTGCTCGAGCATGTCCATTATGTAGGTTGCAGTTGGTTTTGCGCCATCCAGAGCCGATTCGGTTCCCAGGTAAATTCTACCTATTGAAGACGGATTGATGGAATTTCTGTCAATCAGCCTAGAAACTGCGTTTGCACCCATTGTTGCGGTGTCTTCATGCACATCTGGTATTGCCATAGCCTCTAGTCCGAGCCCCTTGCTCAATTTGCCATAGTCGGCACCCCTGAACTCCGCAAAATCTTGCATTGCGAAATATAGCCTTGGGAAGTGAAGGGCGATGTCATCAATGCCAACAACTGACATGCTACTAAAAAGCGTCGTAATGGGTCTACATTATGATTCCTACGTAGGACTATTCGTCGGACGTCAATTTACTATGATTCTAGGCTTCACCGGAAATTTTGTTAATTTCCTCAAGAAGTTCTTGCTTGTCTGAAAAATGAGCTGAAATCGGCTCTAGTATCGCTGATAGGGCTTCTGCTACTGCCATCTTTGCATCAAGAGGATGGATTGATCCGTCTGAAACTGCATCTTCGAAGGACTGGGCATCTGTCCATTCCGATGGGTTTCCATACTTGGGGTCTGGTGTCACAGTAATCTTTCCTAGTTTTGGAATAATTACATGTTGGGAAATCTCGAAAATTGGCGAGTTTCCTTTCCCCACCTCTAGGAAAGATTTTCTAATTTTTGATCTAATTGATTCTGGATCATCGTCTAGAAGTATCGCGTTCCCGGGGTCTGACTTGGACATTTTGTGATCGAATGAGTCCATCCTTCCACCTGGTCCCTTTAGCCCGGAGAGCATTGGGGTGTGAATGCATGTTGGCTTCATCCATTGGTTCTTCTCTGCGACCTCCCTCATGTACATGTGCGCCTTTCTCTGATC
>CAZPNT010000074.1:0-6331 GCA_964588055.1 uncultured Candidatus Poseidoniales archaeon
AAGCTCTCGACTCGTGCTTTGTTCACCCCTAGGTCAGAAATTCCGAGACGTGACTTTGAGTAAACATGCAGTACGCTTTCACCGCCGTCACAGAAACCTCTGACCACAAAATCATCTGGAAATCTCAGGATTAGAGTTCTAAATACGGCATGGGTTTGTTCTGGCCAATCCCCTATTGTGGTTGTTCCGGATTGGGAATCGACCCATTTCCTGACTTCAACCATAACTTCATCTAAACTGGCATTGATTCTGATTTCAGCAAGATTATCGCTTCTATGGTGATTTGGACCGATCATTGAGCAATTGATTGAGTCTTCTGGGCAACTGGTGGGAAATTTCTCCGGGCCTATTGGATCATCCGGGGCTGCAATGTGAATAGCAAATATGGATCCGATGTATGCGAATAATATCCCCAATGCGAGCAAGGGGGCTCTACCTTTCTTGGTCACGTGTCACCCTCGGCGACAACTACTTTGGAGGCTCTGAGAATACGATCATGCATCCTATATCCGGTTTCTATCACTTCGATTACGCTTCCTGGGACCACTCCTTCTGGACAAGGGACCGTTGCTATCGCCTCCATGCAAGTAGGGTCGAATTCAGTTCCCAGAGATTGAATCACGGTGATTCCCTCTGCCTCTAGTGATGACTTGAGGCCATCTAGAGTTAGTCTTACTCCAGCAATTACAGACTCTGTTCCCTCTCCTAATTCTGAAGCTTCTACGGCCTTTGAAAGGTGGTCTACTGCTGGAATCAACCTCCTAGCGAGAGAAGCTCCTCCGTACTTCAGAGTCTCGGACCGATCTCTGGCTGCCCTCTGAGCAACGTTGACTGTTTCTGCCTTTGCATACTGGAGTTCCTCCTCCAGTTCGGAAACCCTAGCCTCTAGGTCTACTTCCTCCATTACAGGTTCTTCGTTCGAACCGCCCTCGGACTCTTCTTCCACAGGGATGGGCCGGAATGGCCCCTCAAGAATCCAATGGTCTATCTTAGTCTGAGTAGAAGTATTCTCCCGATGATTTCTGCTCGCGGTCCTTCCTGCTCGAAGGCTTGTTTATCCTGGGGCGATGTGATTCTACATCCCTGCGGAACGTGACGTCAGCATCGGAGAGGAATAGGTTCATGCCCTTGCGTAGGGATAGTGGGCCTACTGCCTCCCCATGACCTCCCCCCTCACCTTGGAATACCAGAACAGAATCACTGACTATGTCGAGAAAGTAAGTGTCATGGTCGATGACCATCGCTGCCTTCTCATTGCTTTCCATAGTTCTCCTGATTGCCTTGGCGGTTTCCATTCTAGCATTGGCGTCTAGATGTGCGCTGGGTTCATCGAACAAGTACAAATCGGCCTCCTTCCCCAAGCAGATGGCGATGCTAACGGCCTGGAGTTCACCACCTGAAAGTTTAGTCGCATGCAAGTCTACCATTTTATCCACTTGTAGAGCCCGAGTCACTTGCGTGTGGAATTCGCCGCTTCTCCATTTTCCTCCTATCTCCGTATCTAGCCATTCTTGTACTGTTCCCTCGAAGTCGGCACGAACGTGCTGGGGTTTGTAAGACACCTTGGCATCCATTGTGCACCACCCTTCGTCTGGATCAATCTCGCCTGCAATTATCTTCACCAGTGTGGTCTTCCCCGTAGCGTTTGGACCTACCACTCCAACGACTTCAGCAGACTTGACCTCACCTTCTCCTGTCTTCAGGTTGAAATCTCCGAGTGTCTTCTCTATTCCCCCCCACTTGAGGATGGGCGTGCCTACCTCTTCCCCACGATTACGCCCTCTTAGGAATTGTATCGGCTTGTCTCTAATCCTGACATTCTCCTCTGGAAGGAAGCCGTCCAGGTAGGCATTTATTGCAGTCCTAGTTGACCTAGGTGGGGTGAAGATTCCGTAAGCTGATCTCTCCCCGTAAATCACGTGGACCAAATCACAGAGGACGTCTAGGATGGCTAAGTCGTGCTCAACTACCAGTACCCTCTTTCCCCTCTCTGCTAGGTCTCTGACCACACCGACCATCCTCATTCTCTCGTAGATGTCCAAGTAAGAAGATGGCTCATCGAAGAAGTAGACGTCGGCCTCCTTGAGTAGGGTGGCGCAAATGGCTACTCTCTGCAATTCGCCGCCTGAGAGGTCCCCGAGCTTTCTATCTAGAATGTGAGAAATTCCCATTAGTTCTGTGTGGTTATCGATTTCCCCTCTATCGTCTACTCTTTCTAGCAGCTCTCTCACCTCCCCATCGAAGATCCTAGGTAGCTTATCGATGTACTGAGGCTTAACTGCAATGCTGACCTCTCCGGTAGAAACCATCCCTAGATAATCCCTAAGTTCACCCCTCGGAAATGTGGATATTATCTCCTCCCAATCGGGCGACGAGTTGGACCAATCGCCCAGATTTGGCCTGAACGTTCCAGAAAGGAGGTTTATCGCCGTGGACTTTCCAATTCCGTTAGGACCCAGGATTCCGACTATCTGCTCTTGCCTAGGAGAAGGTAGTCTGAACAACCTGAAAGAGTTCTCGCCGTAGGAATGGGTCAGGTCAGTATCTAGTTCCTCTGGGAGGTTGATTATCTTCACAGCCCCATCGGGACAGTGCTTTGCTCTAGTGAAACAAACGGGGCAGGCTGTCTCCAGAATCTTGCATTTTGAGCCCTCCACCTGTATGCATTCCCTATCGCACATCGCAGAGTACTTCTTCAGGTATGCAAAGGCGTTGCTGTTCGGTTTGCACCTCTCCTCAAGAAGAACGGCCACCCTCATGTCCAATCCTCCTTCCCATTGACTAATACATCTTCCATGCGAAAATTGAGGAAGAGGCGTTTACAATCAGAAACCAAAGAATCTGTACCTCGCGTACACATATCCGGCAAGTAGAATCTTCTCGGTCTTGGTCAGCTGTATCCTTTCTGTGAAAACGTCGCCGTTCTTCTTCGTGATCTTGGCCATGATGGATTGGTAGAAAGAAGCCATCGCAGCAGGGGAGTAACGAGCTGACTTATCTAGATGGGAGAGTAGTTTGAATGCACGTTGCCTGTACCCGTCTGCCCTGTCCAAATACTCCTCGACGAAGGGTGCCCACCCAGGGTGGTTCAGAAGTTCCTTGCCACTCTTGACATCTTCCTCGGAAATCCCCCATCTTGCTAGATCCTCCATTGGAAGGTATATGCGATCCCTCTGCGCGTCTTCCGAGACATCACGTATAATGTTGATTAGTTGCATGAATACTCCCCAAGACTCTGCATACTCCTTGGCCTTTGGGTCGTCGTATCCGTAAATCTCGATGCAGACTAGTCCAACTGTAGACGCAACCCTGTAGCAGTAGGAGTACAGTTCCTCGAACGTCTGATACCTGTTCTTGTGGAAGTCGTTCTCCATCCCGCTAATCATATCGTCGAGAAGCTGCCTCTGGATTCCGTATTTCCTCACTGTATCCTTGAGAGCGATGAATATTGGGTCAGTTGATGTGACGCCACCATATGCGGTGGAGAGTTTCTTCCTGTAGTAGAATAGTTGCGACATCTTGTCATTGTAGGTAGATCTATCCAGTACTGGAATTCCCGGGCTAAGTCTCTCTATGCTTGACCTGTAGTCCACAGACTCGGGGTCGTCGGAGGAGCCACCCGGGAAGACATCAACGAAGTCCCCGTCTGCGATGTCATCGGCCCTTCGGCAGAAGGCGTAGTATGCCATTATTGACTTTCTCTTCTCTTCTGGTAGATACTTGAATGAGTGATAGAAATTACCAGCCTCCCTACGAGTCAATTCTTCGCAGAATTCGTACGATGTTTCGATCATGTGATCGGGAATTTCTGGTTCTGACCATATTGCTGCATCGATGTGCTTGAATGGGTCCAACAACTCCCCCCTTGACCCTATTACCCCCATGAATAGCGCCCCCTCCCTGACTGCCTCAATAGCGGTGATACTGATGGCTCGAGCAGCTTCCTTGGTCAGGTCAACCGCTGCTCTGACGATGTCTATCTGCTCTTCTTGACTGGCTGATGGTTCCGAATAAAACGATTCCTGAAGTTCTTCCTCGAGAATGATCTCGATGTCAGATTCCTCGTTCGACGCCATATCGCTTCAGAATCAGGCGGCATCGGGGCCCACTTGAATGTCTCCCGAGTGCGATTGCATGGAGCATCGTTAGTTTAGGCCTAGAAAACGGTGCGGAAATATCTACCTTATTCCCTTAGAAGCCTCTGGCTTGAGCCTTTGAATGGGACGGCCATGATGACTTTCTTGACAAGGTCCTTGATCTCTGATCTCTTGATTTTGATTATGTCTTTTCGATCAAGTACATTTCTCTCCCTCAGCAGGGAAACGGTCCTCTTTCCGATTATTACTGGGAGCATGCAAGACCCTCGCAGACGGAACTGTGAGTGAGGAATCATTTCGATGTACTGAACTGCTGAATCCAGATACTGAGAGGTCAAATCTAGGTATTCGTCGTAAAGGAGTCTGAAGGAGTCCATGTTAGACTTGTCCAGCAAATCCCGAGGAGTCAGACCGTGTTCTCCCAGACTTTTTCTGGGGATGTAGCAACGACCGAGTTCTAGGTCTGCCGGTATGTCTCTGAGGATGTTGATCATCTGTAGGGCCTTTCCGAATCTAACTCCCTTCTCAAATAGATCAGTCTCCTTTTCCGTTTCTAATTTGAAAAGATGAGCCAACGACATCCTGGTCCAGAATTCACCAACACTTCCAGCCACCCGATATGCATAGTCATCCAATTCCTCGTTTTCCTCTATAGAGGAGATTTCCTCTTCTCCTATGGAGAACCTCTTCAGATCGAGGATCTGTCCACCGATGATGATGCCTAGACATGTGCGAATTGCATCCTGATCTGATTCGGAGAATGCTCCAATCCTGGAGACCACGGTCTCGACACTCTTGAGAAGGAGACCTTCCGATTTATTGCTTTGAAACTCAGAGATGGAAGATAGTTCCGGAATCTCCTCCGACCTCCCCTGAGCGAAATCATCGTATGACTCCAGAGCCTCCAATAGCTCCTTCGGTTCACCTCCTTCAGAGTCAGCAATCGTGTCAGAAGTCCTTGCCAGCATGTACAGGAGGCTTACTTGAGGCCTGATTGCCTTGGGCAACTCCTTCAGAGAGAGGTAGAAAGAGCGTGATGTCCCTTCCAGAATTGAGTCCAAATCCGAGTTGAATATGCCAGACATGGGTACCAACTAGGTCACGCTGAGTGCCCTCGTTCCTAAGACTCTCGTAGTCCGGCTTCAATCAACGCTGAGACGAGGACTTCCCCAATCTTGGATGGATCTCTGGCAATGTGGATTCCTGCCTGCTCGAATGCTGAGAACTTCTCCTCCGCTGTACCCTTTCCACCTGAGATGATTGCCCCCGCGTGTCCCATTCTTTTCCCAGGAGGTGCGGTTGCCCCTGCAACGAACCCGACGATGGGTTTGCTGAAGTTATCTGCAATCCAAGCCGCAGCATCTTCTTCGGCTGTACCACCAATCTCTCCGATCATCACCACAGCCTCTGTTTCAGGGTCCTTCTCAAAGGCGGCAAGACAGTCGATGAATCCGGTCCCGCTGACAGGATCCCCCCCTATGCCGATGCATGTGGTCTGACCCTCTCCTACACTCATAGTTTGGGCTACAGCCTCGTATGTTAGTGTACCAGACTTCGAGATGATGCCTATTCTGCCCTTGGCGTGGATGTATCCAGGCATGATTCCGACCTTACAACCCCCATTTTCTCCAGGGGTTATGATTCCTGGGCAATTGGGTCCAATCAACCTGATTCCTGGCATATCCGAGATGTGTTCGACGCAGCGAATCATGTCAAGGATAGGAATTCCCTCTGTAATGCAGACAATTAACCCCTCGGCCTTGATTTCGTTGAATGCATCAGCGGCCTCGATAATTGCTGCTGCTGCGAATCTGGCTGGCACGTAGATTACACTGACATCGGCATCGGTTTCAGACACGGCTTGTGACATGGCATCGAAGACAGGTACTGCGCGGCCTGGCAACTCAACCACTTGGCCACCCTTGCCCGGAGTGACCCCTCCTACGACATCGGTCCCGTATTCCATCATTCGAGTGGCGTGGAATGTTCCCTGGCCGCCTGTAATTCCCTGTACTAGGACCTTGCTTGCCTCGTTAATCCAGATACTCAAGCTCGTACACCCCCTATTGCGGCGACGATTGCTTCTGCGCCATCGGCAAGTGTGCCTACAGTAGTGACTTCTAGGGAACTCTCCTCCAGTACGTCCCTTCCTTCTTCGTGGTTCGTGCCGGAGAATCTGACAACCAGTGGGACGGAAAGTCCGACCTCTCTGGATGCATCTATAATGCTTTTAG
>CAZPNT010000075.1:0-6320 GCA_964588055.1 uncultured Candidatus Poseidoniales archaeon
TAATCCACAGGTCGCAGGTTCGAGTCCTGCTGTCGGCGCCATCTATCATTGCCAACACTCATTTGCTCCCTCCCCCTCATGGGGCACATGAGCAACAGGAAGACGGCCGACAACGTAGTTGAAGCAATCGGGGCATCTGGAAGGCACTATAGGGACAGCCTCCCTATGATTGCAAGCGAGAACATACTCAGCCCGATGGTGCGCAGAGCATGTGACTCTGACCTCCATGGCAGATATGCAGAGGGCCTACCCAGGAAGAGGTACTACCAGGGGTGCGAAGACTTCGACACCATAGAAGAGATAGGAATAGACAGCGCCAAGAGGGTTTTCAACTGCAGGTTCGCGAACATACAATCGACATCTGGCACTAACTCAAACATCGGCTCATTGAAGGCATTGGCCAAGCCAGGAGACAAGATAACCGCAGTTTCAACGGCCGACGGCGGGCACATCTCCCACGCGAGGATGGGTGCCGTTGGGCTCCGAGGTCTGGACCTAATCACGTATCCGTGGGACGAGGACAGGATGGAGCCCGATATCGACGCCGCTGCATCAATGATAAGAAAGGAGGAACCGACCGTAGCTCTCTTCGGCCAGTCGGTCTTCCTATTCCCTACTCCATTGGAGGAGTTGGCAGAAGCCGCCCATGAGGTTGGCGCGACAGTGATGTACGACGCTGCCCATGTCATGGGGTTAGTTGCTGGTGGGCAATTCCAGGACCCTCTCAAGGAAGGGGCAGACGTGATGACGGGGAGCAGCCACAAGACTTTCCCAGGACCACAGGGGGGTTTCGTTCTTTCTGACTCGGAGGATGAGAAGCTGCATAGGAGGCTCAATAGTGGCATCTTCCCGGGGGTCTGCTCCTCATACCACTTGCATCACGTGGCAGGCAAGACGATCGCACTTTCGGAGTTCGAGGAGTTCGGAGAATCATATTCCGCAGATATCGTATCCAACGCCCGAGCTCTGGGCGAGGCCCTCTCCTCGGAGGGATTCGACGTGATTGCCGAGGAGAGGGGCTTCACTGCCAGCCACCAAGTTGTAACAAGGCACGGTGAGATAGACTCCGGCGCAGGCAGGGATGCCGCTGCAACCCTGGAAGATGCCGGCATTATCACGAACATGAACATGCTACCAGGGGACACCAAGGCACTTACCCCCAGTGGACTCAGGCTCGGCACCCCCGAGCTGACAAGGGTCGGCATGGGTACCGGGGAAATGCAGGAAGTAGCTCGATTCTTCGCGAGGGCCCTTCTAGAGGGAGAGGAGCCATCCTCAGTGAAGGAAGACGTCAGGGAATTCAAGTCGCAGTTCCAGACAGTCCAGTACTGCTTCGATCCAGGACAGGCATACCCCGGTCTATGACGGATGCACAACGTATTCAGTTGACACCCCCTGTCCATCGCGTGCGCAGTACCCGAACCCTGTCTGTAAGTATCGTCCTCCTCCTTCTGCTACCAGGTTGCACGTCCCCATTGGGGGCTGATGAGGAAACGCCCCAGGCCGACTGCGAGATGGAACCTACTTCCGATGGATGCTTCGAGACCGTAGTCACGGAAGACGACTGCACCCCATCCCAGGTATTCACTGGTGAGTCTTGCAGGATAATGCTGAGGCCCGAGAAACTGGATTTCGGGACATCTGAAGCAACTCTACAAGTAGGATCCGAGATGCAGCAACTGACTCCTAGCTTCCTAGGTGACGCACCTAGTGAATGGGCAGTAAATCCACAACTACCCGATGGAATAGAAATTGACCTCGAATCCGGAGTAATTTCCGGAACCCCCAACTACGAGGAATCTTCCAGGCACTACACCATAATCGCCTCTAATGCAGCTGGGATTTCGTCCTTCAGAATCGAGATAACTGTGCTCCCGGTGCCAGTTCTTTCTATAGATCTCCAGTCGCCGGTAATGCATTGCACCAAGGGTCAAGCCTGCCATCTGGAAACCCCATCTGTTTCGGGAGGAGAGCCTGACGAATGGGCCTGTAACCCCCCTCTCCCATCAGGACTGATAGTCGGACAAGATGGGTCGATATCCGGGACCCCGGACCAGTTAGGGGACAGCAACCATACCATAACAGCCACCAACAACGGAGGATCAGCCTCTGCGAATCTCAGGATAATCACACTCGCCTCTTCGCCAGAATCGATCGATTACGGAGGGGACTCGTTCACCTTCTCAATAGGCCAACCGGTCTCTCTGGCCCCTACTACTTCTGGAGGACAGATCACCACTTGGTCAGTTTTTCCAGATCTCGTACAGGGTCTCTCAATCAGCCAATCAGGGGTGATTTCTGGTTTGCCCGGCGTTTTGCAGGTGCCAACAGCCTACACAATTACCGCCGAGAACTCCGGTGGCTCCGTTCATGAGGACATAATAATCGAAATCATCGACCTCTCTATCTGGGATCTGGAATACTCTCAATATGCATTCGACATCTCTGTGGGAGATGGAATCGGCACAATCGTCCCTTCTTGGGGAGGTGGCAACCCAACTTCCTGGCAGGTCAGCCCCCCTCTCCCAAACGGGTTTGAGATGAACCAGGAGAGCGGCGAGATATCAGGAACTGCCACCGATTTGCAGGAATGGTCTACTCACATCATATGGGCGAACAACACAGGAGGCGGTGACTCCACAGAAGTCTCTTTCAGAATCATCGACCAACCACCAAATCAGATCACATGGGCGAACGATGAGTTCGCACTCCGTTCCAACGAGAGCGCAACGTTTAGCCCATCTTACTCGGGCCCTTCCATCGAAAGCTGGGAGGTCTCTCCGACTCTGCCACAAGGTCTGCAACTATTGGACGACGGAACTATCCAAGGAGCCCCAGAGTCAAGGACGGGATGGTTGGAATACACCATATGGGCCAATAACTCCGGAGGCTCCTCTTCGAGCAGCATATGGATGGCCGTCCATGACCTCTCGGCCGATCAGGCCGATCTCCTCAGAGGGATGGGACAGACGACTTGGGGAGGATGGCCGTCTCCGATACTCCCCATAGGCGAGTGGGCGTTCCCAGTAGCCTTCGCTGAGGGGGGATACACTTCCGAAATCCCCGTAATTTCCGCCAGCCACGTTGGCAAGGGCAGGATGCTAGGGTACGGTCATGAGAGCTGGGTCTACGGGAGCGGTGGAGTGGAGGAGACTACCTTCTCCCTCGGGGCCGTCGAGTGGGTATGCGGAAAGAACGCAGACGTGGGGTTGGCATACGGAGCAGGGTTCGAAGGCTTCCAAGACGAGTTGGAATCAGAGGGACACACCGTTCACCTATCCGTGTCTCCCGACAACCTCTCTGGAATCGACTGCTTGCTAGATGAGTTCTGGAACGGACACGACGACCAAGACAACTCTGCGCTCACCTCTTTCCTGCTTGATGGAGGGGGATTGGTAATGGGTGGCCATGCATGGTACTGGTCATACTCGAACACCGACGTTTCCCATAATTACCCCGGGAACAAGATTGCCAAGACAACAGGGCTGTTCGTCTCCAATGCATGGGGGTACAACGAGGTCGACATGAGCGAGTCCCCACACGAACTTTCCAGGCCCAGGGCGGCAATAGATGCAATCAGGGAGGATAGGATAGAGGGTGAAGAGCTCTCCAACGAAGACGCCTCGATCGCGGACTCAACTCTCTCCATCTGCACGGGGGTGGTGTCACTCGACTTCCACCACTTCTGGTCCCCACTGAGGGAGGTCGTGAACCAGACAGGATGGACAGTGATCGAGTATGGGACATTATGGGAGGACGTCGGATACAATCTCGGAGAGGACCCGGTTGCAGACACCCTCCTACGTGTGGAGGCCGCTCTGACACAGGGTCTCCCAGCAGACGAGCTCCCATCGCACCCCAGCCACGTAGAGTTCCCTGGAGAGGTCCCGCCAGACTCGATCCGCTTTTCCACGACGGTCTCAGTGGACGGTAACCAGAGTGGACTCCCTTCCAACTTCGGATACTCCTCTGCGAGGGCTCACGTCAGGATGACGACAGGGGCATACGCTGCACCGGGAGAGGCGGTCACGGTAACAGTGCCCAGTCACGTCGTCGACTCTGGCGCCTACGTCCTAGTTGGAGCCCATAGCGACAGCCTATGGGGCAAGGACCAGCTCCACCGACATCCGGACATCGACCGCTGGTGGTACATCGATGGGGCATCGATGGAAGTAGGCAATGCATTTGGTGGGGCGATATACCTCGCGATAGAGCCCGGGTCTACTCTCGGAACCTTCGAAGTCACCATTTCAAACGCGGTCGAGGCTCCAACATACATTCACGGTGAGACAGACGTCCAGGACTGGATCGACTTCGGTCGAGACTCGCCAGCCCCATGGGCGGAGATCGCAAGCGACCAGTTCATCCTCTCCGTACCCAGTCACGAGATCAGAGATCTCGACGATCCGGACGATTTGATGGATTGGTGGGACCAGGCCCTGGCTATGGAGCACGAGCTCTACGGATTCCTTCCGTGGCCCAGGGTGGAGAGGGCGGTCTTCGATGCTCAGATATCAGCCGGATGGATGCACTCGGGCTACCCATTCATGGCACACGACCTGAGCGTCCCTGCAGTGGTAAACGTCTCCAAAATGGCTGAGGAGGGAGATTGGGGGATGTTCCACGAGTTGGGACACAACCACCAGTGGATGCCCTCGACCCTACCGGGCACAACAGAGACCGGATGCAATTTCGCAAGCGTGCACCTGATGGAGGACCTTGTGGGCGTCTCCGGCCATGGTGCGATATCACCCGAACAGCGCGATTCTCGGACCAGGTCTTACTTCGAAAATGGCGCCAACATATCGGACTGGTCGGTATGGGTGGCACTGGAGACCTTCCTTATGGTCAAGGAGGAGTGGTCTTGGTCCGTCATAACAACCGCACTTTCGGTATACTACGAACTTCCTGCTTCCGAGGTCCCATACACTGGAGATGAGAAGTTCAATGCGTGGGTCCTGCACCTGTCAAACTCGACCGGCATGAACATGGCCCCCTATCACGCAGCGTGGGGATTCCCAATCTCCCAGTCGACACTAGACTCCTTGGATCACCTCCCTGTTTGGGTGGACGACCCCTTGAGGGGGGATTACTTCGAGTATCCCGCAATCCTGAGGGACCTCCACTCGCCTAGCATATCTGGTGCCAACTCTACAAACCTCTCATGGGATACCTACGACAACGGTACGAATATCACTCTGACAGTGTTCTACGGGGAGTCTGACGGCGGCACACAGCCTTCAGCATGGTCCAACAGCATAGTCCACGGCAGTGTTGACGTGGGAAACGAATCTATCGAGATAACCGGACTATCATGCTGCGGCACGGACTACTATGCCAGGATCAGAGCCTCAAACGATGCAGGAGAGACATGGTTAGGACCCGTTACGTGGTCGACGGACTACCTCTCGGACTGACTCCTTCTGAGCAGCTCCTCCAAAGATAACCACGGGACTCTCTTCTCGTGCAGCGCGGCTATCGGGATCCATATCACCGTGTGGAGAATCGTAAACGAGAACGCAGGTAAGAGAGTCATTCTAGGCTCTCCCTCCATTGCCATAGCAACTGCCCCTAGCACTGCGAAGTGAGACACATAGATTGTCAGAGACAGCCTCCCTGCAGGCTCTAGGAAAGAAAGCCGATTTCCCATGAAGGGACTCCCTCCAGAAACTTCCCCTCCCTCTAGCATCCTCATCAATAGTGCCACCATGGTGCCGGAAACGACCAGGAATGCCATACTAGCAGGGAAGAATGTAAGCACAGCCTCTCCAGAGGTTAGGGCCCAGTCTACCTCCCCAATTACGGATATCGCAATCGTCACCGCGGTCGCAAGAGTTCCAAGGAAAATGCTCCTCTCCCTAGTTCTGGGCTCCTCACTAAAGTCGTGAAGCAATGTACCAAGTATGACGAAGAACATCCATGGAAACACCGGGTATGTCCCATTCCAGAGTAGTCTAGCAACCCACTCCTCCACATCTGAGGCATCTACTCTCTCGAACCAACCAAGCTCTTGCCCAGAGTGACTTCCCAACAGGATCGGCGATATGCATAGCAGAAGCATCGCTAGCGATCTCTGCCTCCGACTAACTCTGACAAATATGGGGCAGATAGCGGCTGAAATGGCCAGAAGCGTAAGCACTCCTGGAGTGTGCCACTCGAACCTCCCACCCCTCTCCACATTTAGGAGAATATTCACCAAGAGCTGGCACAGGAATAGTAGGGTTGCTCTGGGCACAATCCATCTCGCCCATTGGGCTGCCGTATACCCCTCTTCGACCCTTCTCGACGCACCCCTATACATCCCCCATCCAGAAATGGTT
>CAZPNT010000076.1:0-6292 GCA_964588055.1 uncultured Candidatus Poseidoniales archaeon
ATGTCTAAAGGGGTCTCGTCCTGAAAGGTGGAGCAGAAATCCAGAGACTTCCATAGGGCACCCTTGGCCGGCATCAGATAGTGGAGGGTGCACTCAGATGCACCCCACAGTACTCCAAAGACATCCGTTCCCAATGCCAGAATTGGATCTGCCAGAGATGAGTTTATCTCTTCAGGGAAGCCAGACACCGGAGTCGAGTTCGATAGTACCATTGCGGTGACGTTTCCGTCTGCTTCCCCGATGTATAGCATGTCTCTGTTCGGGTCTGAGACAATGGATCTTCCAGATATGTCCGGAACGATATCGATAATGCGCTTGTTTGCGTTGTCGTCCAATATCAGCAGATCGTCGTCAATCAGAACGTAGAGCCTTCCATCGGTTGGGTTGAACGCACTTCCATAGATGGAAACCTCGAGAGGGCTCAGTGATAGCTTTGGGTCAACGGGGCGAAGGGCCTGAATTACCAAGTCTGTGATCTCTATTCCGGTTGGAATCTGCCAAGAGGCGTCACTGATGGTATTTGGCTTCAATGATGAGTCCAAAATCCCCCCTACCAGGCTTGGAGGGTTGTCTGAGAATACGTTCTGCCTTCCTAGATCCCCTCTTCCACTCCAATCCAAAACGCTAGTCTGGGTGTCCATGACTGCAATCTGGGGTTGATTAACCCAATATCCATCGCTTCCGTTTACAGCTACTTCGAAAGTCAGGTTGTCAATAAGAGCACCTGGCGCGAAATCCAAGAAAAGATCGGAAAATGCTGGTGTTCCGTTCTCAGGGTCAGCTCCTGAAGCATCTAGAACTATCCAACCGGTGTCATTGCTACCATTAACCCCCCATGACCTACTCGAGATATGACTCATCTCGATGGAGTTGGAATCATCAGTTTCCAAGTCTGATGGCAGAGACGGGTTTGCACCCCAAGGGAGTAAAATCATCAGGGCAACCAGGGCAATTGCCTTGCCCCTCCCATCTGCATTCTTACCACTAGCGTACATGGAACGAAGCGAGTCCCTCGTTGTGCGATTTATGAAGGGTAGGGGTAATCGTCCGCGACTTGCTCATTATTGGGAAACTGCATGCTGCAAAAAAAACGGTAAACAAGGCCATATTGGCCGATAATCCAACGATTATCAATAGGATAGCATCAAAGGAGATGGTTGTTCCGGCACATCCGAGGTGACACTGTGAGCAAGGACCAGTTGCGCGAAGACGCGTTGGATTACCACTCTTCGGAGCCAAAAGGCAAGGTTACAGTGGTTCCAACAAAGCCACATGGCACTCAGAGAGAGCTTTCTCTAGCATATTCTCCTGGAGTGGCATATCCTTGCGAAGAAATCAGGGACAACCCAGATGAGGCATACAATTACACATCGAAGGGGAATCTTGTCGCTGTAATCAGCAATGGTACAGCAGTCCTTGGTTTAGGGGATATTGGCCCGCTGGCGAGCAAACCAGTAATGGAGGGGAAGGGGCTACTGTTCAAGGCATTCGCGGATATCGACGTTTTCGACATAGAGGTGGATAGGACAGATGTGGATCAATTCGTTGAAGCGGTGAAGGCAATAGCACCAACATTTGGCGGGATAAATCTCGAGGATATTGGAGCACCGGAGTGTTTTGAGATAGAAAGGAGGCTCGTGGAAGAATTGGACATCCCAGTAATGCACGACGATCAACACGGTACCGCGATTATCTCTGGGGCCGCTCTGCTAAACGGACTTGAAGTAGTAGGAAAGGAGATTGGGGAAGTCAGCGTGGTAATACTCGGCGCCGGAGCCTCAGCAATCTCATGCGCCAGACATTACCTCAGGCTTGGGATAAAGCCTGAGAATCTAACCATGGTTGACTCCAAAGGAATTGTGACAACCAAGAGGATGGAAGGAGGGGAGTTGAACGATTACAAGTCAGAGTTTGCCAGTGATGTTCCGGAAGGTGGAGTAGGTGAGGCATTGAACGGGGCAGACGTATTCCTAGGGCTATCAAAGGGAGGTTTGGTTTCTCCAGAAATGATCAAAAAAATGGCAGAGAATCCTCTCATATTCGCACTTGCAAATCCTGATCCAGAGATTACACCAGAGCAAGTATCCAGTGTAAGAGATGATGCTATAGTAGCAACAGGAAGATCCGATTATCCTAACCAGATAAACAACGTCCTTGGGTTCCCTTACATTTTCAGAGGTGCCCTGGATGTTCGGGCTAGCGAGATAACAGAGGGAATGAAGATGGCAGCAACCAAGGCACTTGCTCAGCTTGCCAAGGAACCCGTCCCAGATGACGTTTCATCGGCCTATGAGGGTGAGCAGATGTCATTCGGTCCCGACTACTTGATACCAAAGCCATTCGATGCGAGAGTTCTGATTTGGGAGGCAAGTGCAGTTGCTGAAGCCGCTGTAAATGAGGGGATTGCTGGATTGTCTGCTGATGAGTTCGACGTAGACGTCTATCGGGATAAGCTAGAGTCTCGCCTAGGGCTAACAAGATCCATAATGAGGAGGGTGATTAACCAAGCCAAGAGGGATCGGAAGAGGATTGTTTTCTGTGAAGGAGAGGATCCCACGATTGTGAAGGCTGCATCTCAGTGCATTTCAGAAGGAATTTGCGAACCTATCCTTCTGGGACAGAAGAAGAGGATTGAAGCAGTGAAAGAAGAGTTGGGGCTGGAATTTGATTGTGAAATGATTGACGTCAGGTACGATGATAGGAGGCGAGGTAGTTACGCAGACGAATTCCACCAACTAAGAGGCAGGAGGGGTTTAACTAAGGAAGATGCGATTAGGCAACTGAAGTCGACCACTGTCTTCGCTCCCATGATGGTCAGAATGGGGGATGCCGATGGTTATCTTGGAGGAGTCTCTCATCAGTACCCCGATATCGTGAAGCCTTGCTTACAAGTAATCGGACCGGATCCGAATTCGCACAGAATCGTAGGGATGTACATGATGACCGTGAACGGTCAGTTGATGTTCATCGGAGATGCGACGATCAACATTTATCCTGATGCTAGGACTTTAGCAGAGATTGCTATACAGACTGCTAAGGTGGCTAAGAGGTTTGGAGTGAAGCCAAAGGTTGCTATGCTGTCCTTCTCCAATTTCGGAACATCTGCTGAAATGAGGACTGATAGAATTGAAGAGGCGATTGAGATAGTAAGAGAGCTCGATCCGGATTTGATAATTGACGGACCCATGCAAGCGGATACTGCACTGGTTCCAGAGATACAGCAAGACTACCCATTCATGTCATTCAACGGTCCAGCTAACGTCCTAATCTGTCCCAACCTTGCTTCGGCTAACATTGGCTACAAGTTACTGCAGAGAGTGGCAGGGGCCGAGATGACTGGTCCCATATTGGAAGGGCTATCTAGGCCGGCTCATGTCCTTCAGCGAAGAGACAGTGCCAGAGACGTAGTGCACATGGCTGCAATTTGTGCAGTCGATGCTCAGAGAGCGGCCAAGCAGAGGCTGATTGATTAGACTGGCTTCGGACCAGCCTCGATTACTTCCTCGGTGCATCCATCTGAATACTGCTCGAAGTTCTCGATGAACATCTGAGCAAGAAGATTGGCTACGTTATCATACCGATTCTCGTCATCCCACGTTTCTCTGGGCTGTAGGATTCTGTCTGGAACTCCCTCGCAGGTAGTGGGAATCTCAAATCCGAATCGCTCGTCTTTGACGAAGACTACATCCGCTAAATCACCATTGATGGCGGCATTTAGCAGATTCCTAGTCCAGCTGATCTTGATTCGGCTGCTTTCGTGTGCCCCACCAGCTATCCATCCAGTGTTAATCAACCAGCACTTAGCGTCGTTCTCACGTATCTTTTTCGATAGTAAATCTGCGTAGATGCTTGGATGGCGGGGCATAAATGGGGCACCGAAGCAAGTTGAGAAGGTGGCTTGTGGCTCCGTCACCCCCATCTCGGTTCCAGCAACCTTGGCA
The DNA here is from genome assembly GCA_964588055.1 of uncultured Candidatus Poseidoniales archaeon. Classification (GTDB taxonomy): domain Archaea; phylum Thermoplasmatota; class Poseidoniia; order Poseidoniales; family Thalassarchaeaceae; genus UBA36. The sequence goes on from CAZPNT010000076.1 coordinate 3,942, forward strand.
GTATATCCGGACATGAAGTGATATGCGGCCTGCTCGGGAGTTAACCTCGAAAGCGGAGGGAGTACCCCGAAAGCATCGCAAGTCAGGAACACCACGTTATTTGGATTACCAGCCATAGAGTCTGGAGTTCGATTCTCGATGAATTCAATGGGATAAGATCCCCTGGTGTTCTGAGTGAGAGAGCCGTTATCGAAATCGGGAGTTCCATCTGCATTTAGGACGACGTTCTCAAGAATTGAGCCACGCATCTTTGTTGTTGCGAAAATCGCCGGTTCATCCTCTTCCGAGAGTCGGATTAGCTTAGCATAGCACCCTCCCTCAAAATTGAATACCCCCTTATCGGACCAACCATGCTCATCATCTCCTACAAGGGCCCTATTTGAATCGGCAGAAAGTGTCGTCTTGCCCGTGCCAGAAAGACCGAAGAAGAGCGCGGAGTTTTTTCCATCTGTATTGGCCGAACAGTGCATGGGGAGTAGGCCCTTGGAAGGCAAGATGTGGTTCATGATTGTGAATATGGCCTTCTTTATCTCCCCCGCATAGTGAGTCCCCCCGATGATCACCATGCCTCTGTCAAGAGAGATTATTACGAAAACGTCCGAGTTCACTCCATCGCTCATGCTTGATTTCAATTCTGGTGCATGTAGGATGGTAAACTCTGGAATGTGGGATGTGATTTCGTCTTCCGTAGCTCGAACAAACATGTTGTGCATGAATGCTGCATGCCATGCCTTCTCAGTGACTAGCCTGACGGGCATCCTGTAGTCCTTGTCCGCTCCACAAAAGGCATCCTTAACAAACACGCTTTCTACTGAGTTTAGATGAGCTTGAACCTTGACTAGTAGCCTATCGAAGACTGCGGGAGCAGTTGGTCTGTTGACCTCCCCCCACCAGACTTGCTCTGCCATTCCAGCCTCGTCCACTATGAATCTGTCATTCGGAGAACGACCGGTTCTCTCCCCAGTCACTGCAAGTAGGACCGAGTCTGACGTAAGTCTGGCCTCTCCCAATTCAACCGCCATTTCGTGGAGTTCTTCTGAACCCAAGTTCCAGTGAACATTACCACTCGGTTCCAATCCGTGCTGGGACAAATCCACAGTCCTTCTTTGAGAGGAGCTCTGCATCGTAACCCCCCCAACCAACCCGAGAGGGGGCAAGCCTTCAAGCGTTACGGCTCGGAAAATTTGTTCCACATTTCAATCTGGTTCGTTTAATGGTCCAGCAGGGGATGTGATTATGCAATACGTCCTCTGTTGAGGGTCAATGGGAGACGATGAGTCACCAGACAGAATCATCCGAGAGAGGGAGTTCAAGCTTCCATCTGGAATCAACATAGGAAGTTTGGATTCATCGGAGGATGGAGATGAGCCCCCGAAGTCTGAGGATGAGGATGATGCCATAGGGGACGTATTCGATCCGTTCTCTGAGCCGGGTGAAGATTCACCGGGAAGGGTCAGTAGGGACGGAGGTGTTTCTTCTCCCCCGGAGAGGGATGTTGTTTCCCAGTTATCGATAGACGGTGAAGAAAGGGTGAACTGGGTTCTGATGGCATCAATGATTGTGATTTACAGCGCAATCAGCATACAAATTGGGAGAACCTTTGATTCATCTATTGGGACAGTTCTACTGTTACTTCTTGCATTGATTGGATTTGGTTTAGGAGAATTATGGGTTCCGAAGGAGAGGCTGAGTCTTCTGGGAATTACGTGGGTAATCATCTCGATGAAGGTCCTATACGGTCTAGCAATAGAATTGAGAAACTGGGATGTTATCCCAGATGACCTATTGCTGGGTTTCGTTTTGTTGCTCCTAGTAGGAGTCAACATCATCGTGGCTTACAGGCATGATCACGATGCAATAGCAGCTCAATCCACCCTTGTTCTTCTAGCGATCGGATCTACGGCTGGAACAGAATTTGGAGAATTGGGAGTGGCAGTAATGATCTTGTTAGCAACTGTAATGCTACATGGAATTGCAATTAACAGGAGCTCTGGGAATCTGGCCTCCCTGGGAATCGCATCATCTAATCTTTGGATTGGAATGCATGCGGTAACTCCTAGATTTTCAGCAGGACCTCTGGAGGTCTTGCCAATTGAGGAGCCGTTGCTGCTTTTCCTGCTTCTGATGACGGTCACTTCAATGAATGCTTACATGGCGACCGTTTTCTCGAAGGAGGAAAACTGGTTCTCAAAGGGTTCCGAAGCTTTGGGTCTGGGAAAGCCGGGACTATGGGGGATTTCGATTTCTCTAGGGATGGTGGGTGCTGTTCTAGCAGTTGCATCCAATCGTGAAGACTTGGGTTATGCTCTAGGCATGGTGACTTTCCTCGGAGGGGCATTTGCAGGGTCTTA
>CAZPNT010000077.1:0-6172 GCA_964588055.1 uncultured Candidatus Poseidoniales archaeon
ATCCTCTGCATAGCGCTTCGCAGGTTCGAATCCTGCCGCCTGCACCAATCCTAAGCCAATCCGAGTAGAGCTCTGAGTAGCTCTACTGAACCACCTTTCCCTCTTGATTCTGTAATGATGTCAGCAGCCTCTGAAACCTCTGGGAATTGATCGTTCACGGCAACAGAGAACCCAACGAGGTCGAACATTGGAAGGTCATTGGGTGCATCTCCACATGCGATAACCCTGGAGGGATCTAATCCCCTCTGTTCCAAGGCCACCCTCAAACCATTGGATTTGTTCAGCCCGGGACTTGAAATATGGACAGCGAAACCAGTAGAGACAACCTCTAGATCTGCCCATTCGCTGTCTGCGATTAGCTCTCTCATCAAATCGAAGTAATCAGTCTCACTGAGGCACCATTCGGTCTCTCTCCATCTGTTCGATTCGATTCCTCTTGGATCCAAGCCATTGATTTTCGTTGCCAGCCACTCTGCTGCTTCTCTTGCCCTCTTTCCATCAGAAAGTGCTAGTATTTCATGACCTTCGCTGCTATCCCAAACCATTCCCCCATTCTCAGCTACGATGAAACCTGAGGCACCGATGGCCTGCATAATTGGAGTAACATTTGGAAGTGTCCTTCCCGAAGCCAGTGAAACCGGCATTAACTCCCTGTCAACCCTCCTTGCTAGGTCCACAAGATCTTCGTGGAAACCATCTCTATCAAGCAGTGTACCATCTACATCAAAAACGATCATGTCCCAATTACTAGGATCTGGGATTTCGATCATGAATGCTGGGATTCCTTCATGTTCATGATTCCACCGACTAGACTACATCATGTTCAAGCCATACCCGACCGTCGAGGATTTGTGCCGGAAGACTCCGAGGACTATCTCTTTCTCGATGAAGAAGAGGAAGCAACTCCTAAAGTTAGCAAGGAGAGACTCACTCTTCCAAAGATTGGATTTCCTAGTCTCTCCAAGTCAAGAATCGACACTAGCGAGGAAATAGAAGAACAAGAGCAAGACTGGGAGGACGGGTTTGAGATATCCCTAGATGGAACTCATAATTTCGATTGGGGAATCAGGGGGATGGACTGCCCAGACTGTGCGATGAAGGCAACAAGGGCTGTAAATCGGCTTCCAGGTGTAGAATCATGCAGGATATCTGTCTCAGATGGTACAGTAGAGGTATCTCAGGATATTTCTAGTGGAACTGTCTCACGAGTTTCTTCAGTCCTCTCAAGTCTGGGACATGATCCTGACATTGGATGGCTCAGGGTCGTTGGCATCTCACCATCATCCCTCTCCTCAAGACTCCGGGTAGACTCTAAGGGACTCAGAGAGTGGATTCTAAATGTCCCAGGAGTTCTGGACGTAAGACTTGAGAAGGGCCGTATAGAAATTCAGAAGGTGTGGATATTTGACTCAGACCTAAGGAAAGCCTCGGATCAAAAACTTCGGCATATCCTAGGGGCAAATCACAGGCTTGAGCCGACACGAGAAACAGGTTTCAGAAAGGACCAACTTCAACTCTTGTCTTCTATCCTATCTATACCACTAATTATCCTTATCTCATTCCTAGAGAAGAGCTCCATCATCCCTGACCTCGTCCCCGCGATTCTTTCTGTAGGGGGGATTATTTTTGTTGGCCAGAATATTTTCCAGGAGGCAATCGCGGGTCTGAAGAATCGAGTCATGGGTTTCCAGTTTTTGATATCGCTAGCCATAATCGGAGCCGTGTCACTCGGGGAATTTGTCGAGGCTCTACTGGTAGTTGCCCTGGTTGCGTTTGCATCTCATCTTGAAAACAGAGCACTGATTAAGGCTAGAGAGTCAATGCAAGGAGGTCTGGACAGGCTCCCTAGGATGGCTAGAATAGTCAATGATAAATCTACAGAGAAGAATAGAGGTGAAAGGAAGATGATGGTAATCCAAATTGCCAATCAGGAACCCACACCTTCGAATTGTTCTGTCGAAGAACTCGTTCCAGTGGAGGCATTGGAGTTAGGAGAACTAGTGGAGGTCAGATCTGGAGAAAAGGTCCCAGTAGACGGATTAGTAGTAGAAGGTAGTGGAGCAATAGATAGAGCACCCCTAACTGGAGAGCCAATCCCTGTTCCTGTAAAGAAAGGTGATAGGGTCGAGGCAGGACTTACTTTAGCCCGTGGACCATTGATAATCAAGTCAGAGGCAATAGGTCAGGGGACCAGACTTTCCAGTCTGATAGATCTTGTAAGGCACTACAAGGATCAACCAACCAGAACCCAGAGCACTATTGAGAGGTTCACCCTCTTCTGGACACCATTTGTGGTCTTTGTCGCTCCATTGATTGGTTTACTCAGCCATCCTGGTTCAACTGAGCAAGCGATTCTAACCACTCTTTTACTCTGGGTCGTATCATGCCCATGTTCTCTTCTGCTGGCCTCGCCTGTGCCACATGCAGCAGCTCTAACCGCAGCATCCTCATTCGGACTTATAGCTAGAGGTGGAGATATTCTCGAATCTGCAGCTGATGTCCAATTGGCGCTATTGGACAAGACAGGAACACTGACAACCGGCAATCCAACAATATCTGGCCTATTTGTAGCAGAAGGAGAGTCCGAGGAACGAGCACTTAGAATTGCTGCAGGACTAGAGTCACGATCCAATCACCCCTATGCTAGAACCATTCTAAAGGAGGTAGAAAATAGGTCCCTGGTTCCCTTTGAAGTTTATTCTATTAATGATGGAGAGGCTGGAGTTTCAGGGAAAATGAATGGAAAAAAGGCAATCCTGGGTAGAGCTGATTGGGTTGCTTCTGAAGGTGTGACTATCCCCGAATCGATAGAAAAGGCTCTATCACAATCAAGAGAAGCAGGCAGTGGTTCTAGCTTACTTTCTGTAGACGGTTCTGCAATCGCACTCATCGGCTTCACTCACGACGATGCCAGATTCGGGGTTAGTGAGGCAATCACTGAATTGGACTCGCATGGAGTCAAGGTGGAAATACTGAGTGGTGATGAGCAGACCAGCGTAGAGGAATTCGCAAGATCAATCGGATTTAATCCGAAAATGTGCAAGGGCGGAGTCGATCCAGAAGAGAAGGCGATATACGTAACTTCGAAATCTACTGAAAATCGTACTATGATGGCAGGAGACGGATTCAATGATGCTGGGGCTCTTGCTGCAGCAGACATCGGAGTTGCGGTGGGTAGCGGTGATCAAGTAAATCTAGATGCTGCGGATGTGCTAATCCCTGGAGAAGACCCAAGGGCTCTTTCTCGAATGGTCGGACTAGCAAAGAGAACCAGGAGAGTAGTATACGCAAATATCGCAATTTCCGTATTAGTTACCTCTCTGTTAGTGATTACAGTGTTATTGGGCTATAGAATAAATCTAGCAGCTGGAATCGCTCTCCACGAGGCAAGCGTACTGGTGATTATACTGAACGGGATGTGGGTATCCGGATCAGGCTCCAGGAGACTCTCCACTCTGGTGGAACTCAGTAGAGACATTCTGCAAGACACCAAGGAAATTTGGCACATACTCACCAACAACAACTCAGAGGACAATTCTGCGACCGCTTGATTAAGTGGACGTATTTCCCGTCATCATGGCACCTCCCGAAGTTGAGTCAAGAGTAGCGCCTCCTTTGGTCAATTGTCCACAATGTGAAGGCATGCTTCCACAGGGATTGGGTGAGATAGAATGCACTCTGTGTGGAGCACTATGTCGCGTCTCTCATCAACCAACAGTATTGGCTCTGAAGGAGGAGAAGGTGCAATGTCCACATTGCATGACTGCAGTGGAGGCTGGAACAGACAAGAGACCAGTGGACCTTACTTGCGGAGCGTGCTCTGGAATTTTTACATTAACAAGAAAGATAGTCAAGGTAGAGGTACAATGCCCATCTTGCGAAGCAAACCTGAGAATCAGACCAAGACCGGGTAAGAGGGAGCTAACTTGCCCCGGATGCCAGAATGCCTTCTTTGTTACATTCTAGCCATCGTGGAAGAATTAGACTAGATAAACACGCATTTCTCACCTTTTTCTACCCTCTTGTCTCAAATACCCAGAAAAGGGCCCCGAAACGGGGATGGGCACGTGAGTGAGAGCAAGCCGGAGGAATCAGCAGAGCCAGATGGATTGGACGAGCTCGATGCTCTGAGAGCAGAGCACGCACTTTCCTCATCCGCTATGGGTGCAGCTGCAAGAGCCAGGGAGAGACTCGACGAGGAGTCTACACTACGCTCAGCAATCCGAAGAGAGAGAAGGATGCGAATCTCAGAGATGACTGATAGAGTCTCGGGAATGCAGGGTGCAATGAGAAAGGCAAATGAGATACTTTTCGAAGAGCAACTTCAACAGATAGAGGCAGATCTCAGAGACGAATTGGAAGATGAACTTGAGAGACTGGAAAAGGAGGCTCTTGAGAGAGAGGAAAGACTGCTCCGTGAGGAGATGCTACATAGACTTAGAAGAGAGGAAAACAGACTAAGAGACCAGTTGGATTTGGAGAGGGATCGTAGAATCGAAGCTCACTCATCAAGAGTCAGGGATCGTTTGAGAGAAGAAATGGAGGTCGAGTTCTCCCGTAGGAGGGCTTTCTTGGAGGAGAGACTAGAGCTAGAGGCAAACCAAGGAATAGAGAGGATGGAGAGAAGGGTGGACATGGATCTCCGAGAAGCTATGGAGTCCGAGGTCCATAGGAAGTCTGAGGCATTCCGACTCGAACAGGAAATCAAGATGAGGGATAGCATTGCTAAGAAGAGACGCAAACACGAATCAAAGTTGGAGAAGCAGCTTGAGAGCGAGCGCGAGTCACTTGAGAAGGAAATGAAGTCAGACATAAGCGTCAGGACCAAGGCTCTCCAAGAGGAGGCAGAGCGAGCCGCTCTGGCGGATCTTGATCGGAGATTCAGAGCAGAGAAAGATAGCATGGAAGCAGCACTAGCCCTAAGGAGGCAAGAACTGGCACTAGAGAGCGAGGTCGAGATGGAGCAGAGAGTGGCCGATTTCGTGAAGGAGAGAGAATCAGAGATGCTTTCCAATCTTGAGAAGCAGTTGGCAAAGAGAGGAGAACTATCGAAGAAGGAAGTTTCGGAGACGATTAAGACTCTAGAATCTGAGATTAGAGTAAAGATGGAAGCAGCCCTTGTAGATGCTAGACATAGTGTTATGGAGAACCCTGAATCCTAGCCTCAGGTATCTGAAATAGCTATAATTCTACTATCGGCCTCCTTTGCAAATTCCCAGTAAGCCCTACTGGCAGAATTGGTCTTGTTAGGTTTCTGTGCGATTACAATTGGCGCACCTTCCAACGGTGACTCTGCGATAGATACGGATCTGGGGATTTGGGAATCAAACACCCTATCCCCGAAGTGCTTTCTCGCATGTTCGGTAACTGTCTCGCATAGCTTGCTCCTAGTCTGAACCATTGTCATCAGGATTCCAAGTAAGCCAAGACTTGGGTTTACTGAATTCTGCACATCTCTAACCGTCGAGATTAGCTGCCCCATTCCTTCTAGTGCGTAGAACTCTGCCTGAATTGGGATTAGAACCCACTCGGCAGCGCACAGTGCATTAACAGTGAGCAGCCCGAGAGATGCAGGTGTATCGATGATAATAACATCGAAGTGATCCATTGCTTCATTCAGAGCCAGCTTGAGCCTATTCTCTCTGCCAACCCTAGTCGCTAGATCGATCTCGATTCCTGATAGGTCCAGATCCGCTGGAAGAACCCATAGGTTTCGGATTCCAATGTGCTTTGGTGGCCCCCTGGCCTTGTCTGGATTGCTCTTTTTCCAAGATGCCTTCATGGATCTTGTCAGTAAATCAGGCCCAAGAGTGCAGTCCTTTAGTTTGAGTGTGGAATCATCCACCCCTCTAGAGAACAACTCGTTCATTGTAGGTCCTACGGTTCTTTTGTCAACTCCGAAGGTCGTTGCCACGTTTCCCTTTGGGTCCATGTCTACCAGCAGAACCCTCCTGCTACGAATCGCGTACTCCTCGCTCCCAAGAGAGAGAGCCGATGCTAGGTTTACAGCGGTGGTCGTCCTAGCACATCCTCCCTTGTGGTTGACACACGCAATCACAACAGCCACGCAACCGAGTCTGCAATCCGGTTAATTGGGATTGCCCGATTATTGGATAACTGGGACGTTCACTTCGCTGAGGATCTTGTTTACGACCCTCCTCCCGGTTACTCC
>CAZPNT010000078.1:0-6154 GCA_964588055.1 uncultured Candidatus Poseidoniales archaeon
AAATGTGGGGGTCTGTCCTGTCCTTGTTCATCACTATGGACTCAGTGTCCACGCTTGATAGGGCGGTAATCCCTCCCATGGTCAGCGAAATAGAGAACTGCGTCTCTGAGCCCAGGGGTCCTCCGACAGGCAGGTCGGAGATTGAGCATATTTCGCTGTTCGACTCCAGGGACGCGAAAAGGAGCACCGAGATGTTGCCCTCGAATCTGAAGGGCTCCTCGGTGGGGGCAGAGAATGCGTCGACTATTGTAGGGAGGGTCAGGGAGCTTGTCTTGGAGAAGGATACGCTGCCGGAAGGCAGGCCCGTGACCGTTGTCCAATTGCGGTCCAGGTACTGGTCGTCCTCCACGCCCTTGAGGAATAGCATGTGCTGCTCGGGGTACAGCTGGTCCACGCCGGGGCCCTCGTATGCGAGCTGATTCTGGGCCGCCCCGGGAGACGAAGAAAGGAGTAGAATGGCTGCGAATGCAGTCAGAAACAGAGGAACGCGTCCCAGACTCACTCGGCTCACCATTGGATTCTGCCCCAAACTGCAATGTTCAATCCTTCGTATTCATGTTAGAGTAGCCTCATAGCAACAAATAGGGCCATCAGGGAGCCTGCGAGAGTCGAGATGAAGTTCACCCCATGCTTCCCAAGGTAGCCACGATTCTCGAGCATAGCACCTAGGATTGAATCCACTTGGCACCCTAGCCAGCCGATGAGTATCACGAAGGGGAAGAACAGTTCGATGGGAGTCCTGTCCCCGTTTATCGCCCCGAGGATTGTGGACACCACAGATATCAGGAGAGCCCCGTAGAAGGCAGCCAGCGTCCCGGTAGGAGACATCCCCCCGTTGGTGCCTGCGGGCACCGCCTCCAGGGTGGTGATTATCCTGGTCCTCGGATCGAGGCTGCCTATCTCCGACGCCAGTGTGTCCGAGGCAGCGACTGAGACTGCTGAGCAGAGCAGGAAGTACGCCCACTCATGACCCCCGACGAAGAAGTTCCCAATCGCTATGATACTGGCCATCCCGCCGTTTGCCAACACATTCTTCCAGCCCCTGACCCCTGCGTTGGCCTCCTCTGCAGAGATCTGGGCCTTCTCCTCGAACCTCCATTTGGTCGCGAAGGAGCCCACGATGAGGAAGGTCATCAGCACCACCAGCCATGTCCAGTGGCCGAGCAGCGATATGGTCAGACCCACTGCCAGGGCTGCCAGCACGCCCCCCCTGTCGAGGAGGTCCTTCCACATCGAGACGAGCAGCAGGGCCGAAACTAGCGCTATAGAGACTGTAAGGTCGTCGCCGAGTTCCACCATATTGACGAGTTGTCGTTACCAACCGCGGTCATGAACGATTCGGATTAGATTCGGAAATTTAGCCCAATTTTCCCTCGGCCCTACTACTCCAGAGAGTTGACTCCCTTGATTACCCCCCTTGCTATCAGGAGGACGGAGCAGACTAGGAAAATAATCCACGAGAACTGGACTAGGCTAGTTGCCGATTCGCCCATCCCGTATGCCTCGGGGAGGTGGTATGACATGAAGGAGCTCCCATTCCAGAACGAGTGACCCGCTATGGAGAGGGCCACCGCAGCGGAGACATCTCTGGGAGTCTTGATTCCGGTCGTTGCCCTCAGAGCTGGGTTGCTGTCGTACGTGAAGTGGAACTCGCGGCTTCCTAACTCGGGTTCGGGCGAACTCCGGGTTCCGGAGTCCTTTCCGATAATCACCCATGGCTGAGCTTCGACCCCCTCGTTCTGTGATGCTAGTGAGACGGCCTCGTCCAGGGTGGGCCTGGCGCCGTCGAAACCGGACAGGTCCCCATCGCCATCGGTGTCTATCCCGATTCCCTCTGCGATGTCTATGGCAGAGATTGCCATGGACTTGGCCTTCCAAGACAGCTTGGCCTTCAGCTCCTTGTCGGTTGCCATCCATCCTATTGCGGTACCAGAGATTGCCGTCCACACGGCGTGACCGGGTATGGATCCAATACCTCGGACGAGGATCGTGAAGGATGCGGCGAAAGGCCCCCCCACCAAGGAGATACCAATGTACTGGAAGTTCTCAATGAGCGCGAATCCGAGGCCGACGGTGAATCCCACTTGGAACCCGTGCTTCGGACCTTTGATGTATGGCAGGAACAACGCAACCGCCATCGCCTTGAATATCTCCTCGCACAGAGGGGCGCCAACGGCTAGCAGGGAGAACTCGAAGGCCCAGTGATCGGGTTCGAAGGGTATTATCTCCGGCGCGACCAGGGAGTTGAAGATGAACGCAGGGAATGCGGAGGCCATTCCCGCCATTAGCCATGCCTCAGCGTCCCTTCTTCGAGTTGGTATCCCAAGAAGCCTGTCGGAAGTCCCCCACCACGCGAGTACCGGTAGCGAGAATCCCACGATCCAAGTGGGTATCGCGAGCAGGAGGAATAGGACTATGCCGATATCTGCCAGACCCTCCTGGAAGTCCTGGAGTATCATAATCAGCAAACCCACCAGGACTGATACTACCAGGCCGAATAGAAGCCAGAGCTGACGAGTGGGGGGCAGGTCTAGTACGGAGTCGTCCCTGACCAAGTAACGCCTCAGACTGGTCCTCATCGGAGTCCTTATCGAACCCCCCTCGGGAAGGGCGTGGGCCTCGGAGCCCTCTTCATCCGGAGACAGGAGTCTGACGTGGACCAGCCTTGGCTTGTGCAATCTGAAAATCAGCGCTATCAGAGGGGCGCTGCACATTCCCGAGACGAATACGGCGATTGGCTCCAGGTAGACTATCCCGATTACCAGGAAAAGTAGGACGTACATCAGGAAGAAGGCGGGAATGACCGTTCCCAGCATCCTCAGGTAAGACCTCCATGGTCTGCTATTCCTTCCCACCATGAGGTTGTGCGGGGGTTCACTGAGTGGCTCTGGTTCCTTGAACCTGTACATCCGGCCCATCTGATCTATGAATGTCCGACCGCCTTGCATACCATCACCTGGTGCCACTCAGATCGCCCATCACTCGCGATGCCAGATGCACCCGGTGCGGTTCCTCATCACTGTGGCATGCTGCGAGTAGAGGGTTTCGATATTGGGCTTTGTCATTGGCCTATTACTCCGCATGAGATGCAATAAGTCTCACTTCTGGATTCGTCCCTCTTCATGCTCCACTGTCCGCAAGAAGGGCAGCGAGGCAGCCTCTTTCTGGACGCAGGGGCCCTTGGTGGCCTTCGCCTCCTTGTCTTGGGGACGGCCCACCCCTTCTTCGGACGTCTGACCTTAGGCACGAACCACGAGAGAAGCCTTGATTGAAGAAATTGTCTGGTCTGGAAAAGGGGATGCACGGGAAGTTAATCATAAGCCAGTCGCATATCGCGAATCATGCGCTGCACGGTTGTAGGGGCCGGGGTGTCGGGCCTTACCTCGGGCATCAGACTACTAGAGAGCGGGCATGAAGTGGAGATTGTATCAGACAAGTTCAGCCCGGAGACTGTGTCTGACGTGGCTGCGGCGATCTGGTACCCCTTCCTTGTGAAGCCCGCCGATCGAGCTGACACCTGGGGCATCGTGACATACGAAGTCCTCGAGAGTCTAAGCACCGAAGCGCCGGAATCCGGGGTTACTATGAGGGACGGGAGAGAGTACCTGAGGGATGTTGTGGAACTTCCCCCATGGAAGGACGGGATAGCAGCATTCAGGTTACTAGAGGAGGGAGAGATCCCAGACGGCTACGTCTTCGGTTGGGAGTTCAGGGCCCCTGTGATCGAGATGCCGCTTTACATGCCATGGCTGAAATCTAGGTTTGAAGAAGCAGGGGGGAAATTCAGGCAGAGGTTCATCGAGGATCTGTCCGATCTTAATGGCGAGGTGGTTGTGAATTGCGTTGGCCTCGGAGCGAGGGAGCTTTGCGATGACTTGGAAGTTAAGCCAGTTAGGGGACAGGTAATCTTCATCGATCAGGATCCAGGGACAGGGCATTTCGATCAGCAGCCTGAGACCCTTACATACACGATTCCAAGGAGTGACGTTACCGTACTCGGGGGAACGGCCCAGGTGGGTGACTGGGAGTTGGGCATCAGGGACGAGGATAACGACCTGATACTGGAGAAGGTCCAGGCCATATGGCCTGACTTGGATCGCGACAGGATAGTGGGTGGGGCCGTTGGCCTTAGACCATCTAGGACAGAGGTTAGGCTAGAGGAAGAGAGGATCGGCGGTGTTCGCGTGATTCACAACTATGGTCATGGTGGGGCCGGAGTTACGCTGTCTTGGGGATGCGCGGATGAAGTAGTTTCAATTGCTCAGGGAAGTTAGGCAACGCGATGGAAGAGATGTTCGACGTCGTCGATCGAAGTGACAGGGTTGTAGGCAGAGCGAGCCGCCAAGAGGTCCATCGTGAGGGTCTCCTGCACAGGTCGGCTCATCTCCTGGTTTTCGACCGTGCTGAGAGGGTTCTACTTCAGAGGAGGTCGATGGATAAAGACACCTTTCCAGGCAGGTGGGACTCTTCGGTGTCAGGGCACGTGGATAGCGGTGAGGAGTATGACAAGTGCATAGTAAGGGAGGCAAAGGAGGAGATTGGGATAGATCTGACCGATACTCCCGAGAGGCTGTTCAAGATAGATGCGTGCGAGGAGACAGCCCAAGAGTTCACCTGGGTTTACAGGATCAAATCCGAAGGCCCGTTCATCCCTAACGAGGAGGAGGTCTCGGAGATCAGATGGTTCACCATGGACGAAGTAAGTCGCATGCTGGCCTCTGATGCCGAGAGCCTCTCCCCCGCTTTCTCCCTCGTGTGGAGTACGCTCCTGAGGGGTAATGACTCGGCGACCTAGCTGTAGGCCGCCTTGGTTGTGCTGATCACCACTGCACCGATCTTGTATGGGTCTCCGTTAGAGGAGGGTCGCCTGTCTTCAAGCCTCCCGCACCACCCGTCATCGACAGTTCCAATGGGTATCCTGATGGAGGCTCCCCTGTCCGAGACTCCATACGAGAACTCATGGATCGACTGGGTCTCGTGAAGGCCAGTTAGCCTCTGCTCGTTATGAGCCCCGTAGACGCTAATGTGCTTCTCTATGTTCTTTCCGAATTCCTCGCAGACCTTGTTGAATGTCGCCTCGTCGCCGCATGTCCTCAGGGTTGTGTCAGAGAAGTTCACGTGCATTCCGGATCCATTCCAGTCCGTAGCCCCTAGTGGCTTCGGGTGCCACTCAATAGAGAGGCCGTACTTCTCTGCATTCCTCTCGGCCAGGTATCTTGCCACCCATACCTCGTCCCCGGCGTTTTTAGCTCCCTTCGAGAAAATCTGGAACTCCCATTGGCCCACGGCCACTTCGGCGTTGATGCCCTCAACATTGATCCCGGCCTCCAGGCACATGTCTAGGTGAGTCTCTATGACTTCCCTGCCGTATGCATTCTCTGCGCCCACTGAGCAGTAGAACTGGCCCTGGGGAGTGGCGTCCCTGGGGAAACCTAGGGGGAGATCAGTCTCAGGGTCCCAGAGGAAGTACTCCTGCTCATATCCGAACCAGAAGTCGTCATCGTCCTCGTCGATAGTAGCCCTACCGTTGGTAGAGTGTGGAGTCCCGTCGGCGTTATACACCTCACACATTACCAGAAAGCCGTTCAACCTGTCTGGATCGGGGTAAATTGCCACTGGCTTTAGGACGCAATCTGAAGAGCCCCCCTCTGCCTGCAATGTGGAGCTCCCATCGAATGACCAATCCTTGCAGTCACCTAGCTTTCCTGAGAAATCTGTCTCGATCATTGTTTTGCTTCTGAGGCTCTGTGTTGGTTCAAATCCATCCAGCCATATGTACTCTAATTTCGACTTAGTCGCCATAGCGTTGCCCCGTGAAAAGGTGGTTTATAGTCTGAACGTATGAGCAAAATTAAGGAGTTATTTTGAATATTTTTATTGAAAAAATATATATTTATAATATAATGTACAAATATTTTGTATTTTATTATTCAAATGATAAAATTTTTAATTAGTTTGGAGTAAAATCCGTTCAATTGAACATCAAGAATTGTGTGAAAATTCCAATTTTGGGTAGTTGTATCTAATAGTGGATGTCGGCGATCTTCCTCTCCGTGAGTTCCGAGGAGGGAGGGATTTGAAGTATGAATAATGATCTTGTTCATCACTAACGATTCTAGATGGTGGACGTGCCGAGATTTGAACTCGGGGCCTC
>CAZPNT010000079.1:0-6127 GCA_964588055.1 uncultured Candidatus Poseidoniales archaeon
GGCAGGTCGGCGGGACGCATGGCGAAGTGGCATGGCATTTCTCGCAGGAAGCCCACGGGTGGACGCCTGAAGCGTCCAAACAGATACAGGGGTAAGAGGAGGACAGAGGTAGCTAGCGAGGAGCAACTCGCATACGTCGGCGAGTCAGACGCTCGTAAGAACTACCGAAAGAGGGCTGGGTCTCAGACCGTCCGAACTCTCTCGGTAAACCAGGTCAACGTCAACATGAAGGACGGCAAGACCGTAAGGGCCACTGTCAAGAACGTCGTCGGAAATGATGCAGATCCAAACTACATCAGGAGGAACATCGTGACCAAGGGAGCAGTGCTGGAAACAGACCAGGGCCTTGTCAAAGTAACCAGCAGACCCGGCATGCACGGTGTGGTCAGCGGTATTCTCGTGGAAGAATGAGAGCACGAAGCCCTCAAGTCACACGTCACTTAGGGATGGTGCGTTAGCATGGCGGCAAAGCGAGATGAGATGACCCTGTGGACCGGTTACTTCGACTCTAGGCTTAGCCGTTCAAACGGGAGAAGGGTCCCCAAGCAGGCAAGCATCCCGAAACCCACTCTAGAATCTGTAGTTTGGGCCGCCCGTGCCGCAGGTATTAGGAAGATGAGGCAGGAGCCGGAGGCCAGCCACCCGTCTAGGCCTCATGCAAAGGAAGGTAGGCTGGTGATGCCCCCTAGTCACGTCTTCGAAGTGACTGGAACCAATAGCAAGGAAGGTGCTATGCAAGAGATAGGAACAGCACTCAACAGGAGATCCAAGGAAGCGAAGGAGCAAGGAAAGGAAACATCCAGAGGTCCTGCCAAGGGAGATAGAAGAAGACGCGCTCAGAGGAAGTCGTTCAAGCACCGAAAGGGCGGTCAGAGGAAGAAGAAGTTCGGTCGTAAGTGAACCTTAGAGTGAGAGTCATCCACGACTGACCTATTCCACTGCAACAGTCCAGCCGAACTCATCGGGAGCACGCCTCTGCTGTATTGCGGTCAGGGACTCGTAGAGCTCCATTGCTATCGGCCCCACATCTCCGTCGCAGTACTCGACGACCCTTTCCCCGTGTTCTATCCTGCCTATCGATGAGATAACTGCAGCAGTGCCTACGCAGAAGCACTCGTCAGCATCCAGGGCGTAGTCGACGCCTATCTTTTCTTCCTTGACCTCGTATCCCTTAGACTCCGCGAGCGCCATCACAGAGGATCTGGTTACCCCAGGTAGTATCGTCCCTGTCAACTCGGGAGTAGAGATGACCCCATCCTTCACGCAGAAGAAGTTGGCAGCACCAACCTCCTCTATGTATCTGTGGTTAACCGCGTCTAGGTAGATTATTTCTGAGTAGCCTTCCTTCTTCGCCATCTGCGAGGGGACCATCCCAGGAGCGTAGTTGCCAATCGCCTTCACCCCTCCCGATCCTCCGGGGGCAGCTCTGTGGAACTCGTCTGAGACCCTGAGCGAGGTGGGCGTAATCCCACCCTTGAAGTAGGGCCCGACTGGTGAGACGTAGACCAGGAATGTGTACTGAGGAGCTGGAGCTACTCCTAGGATAGCCCCGCTTCCGAACAGTAGAGGCCTGACGTACAGGGCACCCTTGCCAATCGGCGGGACCCATCTTGAGTTCTCACTTACTGTCTGCATAATGGCGTCGAGGAACATCTCCTCCGGAACTGGAGGCATCCCGAGCCTCCTTGCCCCATCCTGAGACCTCCTTGCATTGTCCTTTGGCCGGAAGAGAACTATGCTACCATCTGCCGCGTGCTGCGCCTTCATTCCCTCGAATAGCCCCTGTCCGTAGTTGATCACTCCCGCAGCTGGGGACAGGCTCAGGTTCTGGAAGTCCTGCATCTTCCCTGGCTGCCACTCATCTCCCTGCTCACAGGTTGCGATATACATACGATCAGTTTCCGTGAAACTGAAAGTGAGTGAGTCCCAGTCTACCTCTGGCGAACCGTCTCCACTCACTTCGCGCACCCCGATTATTGTGGAGGGGAACGCATCGGCTTTCAACGGTTCCGCTGGGGACCCTCCCGGCATGGTTATGGCCCCTCATGATGACGTGGGGTAAGGCAGTCGGCCTGAGTACGGGATGTGGGTGGAATCATGCAGTGGGAGGAGGAGGTCTGTATCGTTTCGGGAGACAACAGAGCATGGCCAGAAGAGCCAAAGACAGTCATCGAGCTATGGTGTCGATCAAGATCCGGGCACTCGTCTATGCTTCTGGTCAACGGCCTCAGACCATACGTCGAGATCTCAGATCCCAAGTCAGACGGCAGTTCCGGTGAACCCGGGCTTCTGGAAAACGTCTCTTCCGTTAGGGGGGTACAGGGAGAACCAGAGCCAAGTGGTATGAAACTCTCCCAGGATGGCATTGTGAGGCCTCACTACCGAGTCTACGTTAGAGACACCACTAAGGTCAGAGGAGTGAGGAAAGCACTTTCCGAACAAGGGTGGAGGGTGACGAGCGCGGATATCCTATTTTTCCAGAGGCTCCTTCTAGATCTGGACCTAGGTCCCCACATTGCGATGAGCGGAGAAGTCCTCTGGGCAGGTGAGAGAGCTCCTGGTGATGCAAAGACTCCCGAGAACACAAATCGGGAGGCTGCCGAGAAGAGGATACAAGCTGTTGGCGGTTCGGGCATATACCCTCTCGACATGGTGGTATCTTGCGACCTCAGTGGCTTGAGTAGGGCTGAGCCGTTCCCAGCACCCTTCGTCACCATGTCTTTCGACCTCGAGACGAGCATCGCAGATAACACGATACTGTGCGCCGCAGCCGTTGTAGATAGGCCTGGAGAAAGGAAGGAATACCCGATAACAGGCGCCGAGACCGAGATATTGGAGAAACTCACAGAGGTGGTCCGATCCGAGGACCCTGACTTCATCACCGGCTACAATATAGACAACTTCGACCTTCCTAGAATGGAAGAGAGATCAGAGTATATCGATACGGAATCTGAGATGGATAGGTCGACCCTTCTTGGCTGGGGGAGGGTCCCCATAAACGAGGCAGAGACCAAGCGTGGCTGGAGGAGGCCAGGGAGGATATTCCCCAACCGAGAGCAGAACAGGGTCTGGACGATAAAGGGCAGAATTCCACTGGATGCTTGGTGGCAGGCAAGACAGACCCTACGGCCTCAGAGGGAGTCTCTAAGGTACGTATCACAACTACTGTGGCCCGATGACGAAGAGATGCAGAAGATGGACATCGATGCTAGTAAGATGGACGAGGAATGGGCCGCTAGACCGGATGAGGTACTGGAATACTGTGTACGTGACACCGTACTTCCACTGGACATTCTGGAGAGGATGAAGTCAATCGCTAGGAAGGAGGCCTTGGCATCCGTTTCCCTGACTACGGTAGACATCGCAGCGACCAGTACGACTAGTCGTTGGATAGACTCCCTAGTTATTCGGTTGGCGGACAGGAGCGGCGTCGCAGTTCCAAATACCAATCAGGGCCCGAGAAAGCAGGACAAGATAGCCGGAGGATATGTGCATGAGGTGGATCCCGGCGTCAAGCCTTGGGTGGTCGTGCTCGATTTCAAGTCGATGTATCCATCGATAATGATATCCAACAACATCTGCTCAACCACCTTGGTTCGTGACGGAAGCGAAGATGATTCTCATAGCGTATCCCCAGTGACCAACACCAGATACATCTCTAGGGAAGAGAGACTAGGATTGGTCCCGCAGCTCCTACAGGGACTCATGGACAGCAGGGATAGACACAAGGCCGCTCTTGCAAAGGCAAACGAGGAGGGCGATGATGCGGAGGCTTTCCTCCAAGATCAGTTGCAGTACGCTGTAAAGATACTCATGAACTCATTTTACGGGGTCTTCGCATCGAATTTCTACCGATTCACTCACCCAAGCCTTGGTGCGAGCATCACCGAATGGGCACGTCACAACATCAAGGAGATAATCTCCAAGGTCGAGGAAGACGGTGATGATGTTGTATATTCCGACACCGACTCGATATTCGTAATCGCACCTGTGGAAGGGACCCCTATGAACAAACCGTCAGGAGGAGAGGAGCTTGAGGATTGGGAGAACGCAAGGAGCTCGACCCTTGAATTCGGACAGTCTCTCGCAGAACGATTCACCAGAGAGGGTGCCGAGCTAGAGTTTGAGACCGCGCTATCCTCATTCTTCAGCCACGGAGCGAAGAAGCGATACGTAGGAAGGGTCGTCTGGCCCAGAGAGGAGATGCTGATTAGGGGGTACGAGGTAAGACGCACCGACTCTTTCCAACTCCTCTCGGATACGATGACTCAGATGTTCGAGATGATACTGGACGGCAACGAAATTGGGGCCGTCGACATGACCAAGTCTGTAATTGACAGGGTAAAGGCCGGAGAGGTGGAAACCTCCCAACTAGTAATTAGCAGGTCTTGCAAAGGAAAGTGGAACAGCAAGAAGGAGGAATGGGACTTCAGTGTTTACAAAAACGAGGACGGACTTCCATATGTCAGAGCAGCGAAGCAAAGGATTGCTGAAGGTCTGCAGTTCACCCCTGGAATGAAGGTCGGGTACATAGTCACAGAGCCCGAGGAGGGTGAGAAGAAGCTAGGAGTAAAGGCATGGCTAGTGGATGAAATTGGAGGAGATCCCCCAGAGTACGATAGAAAGTACTACGCCGAGAGGCTTGCTAAGTCGCTTGGAAGAGTCACAGAGGCCTTCGGATGGGACGAAAAGAACCTACTGAAGGGAAACAGACAGAGTAACTTATTCGATTTCTAGTGTACCCAAGGAGCCGTAGGATTGATTTCACCTCACTGTGGCCCACATACTAGAATGGCAAGGACCAGAGACCTAGCATGCCTGATGGCGGTGGTGTTCCTAGCTCCAATGCTAGCAGGCTGCACCGACCTACTAGGAAGCAACAGCCCACCCACTGCGACCATGTCCGTGGACCCGAGCGGAACAGTCAAGGCAAGCGATTCAGTAACCTTCAGCGCAGCAGGATCCTCGGATCCAGACGGAGATGACCTCACCTTCGACTGGGACTTCGGGGACGGAAACACTGGAACCGGCTTGACCACGAGCCACGCCTACGCACAGCCTGGTGATTACACTGTAAAGCTAGCCGTAGGAGACGGTACACACGAGGCATCAACTAGCAAAACGATCACTGTGGTCGACTCGTCTGCTAGAGAGCCAAAGGCCGAGATAACTTCCAGCAAGGACGATGACTGCGAGGGAGAGGAGTCGTCGGCCAGTGGAGATATGGTGATTGTCTGGGTATGTGAGGATGACAACGATGTCAATGATCGCGAAGTAGAGGTTTCTACCACCGTCACCCTAGATGGATCAGACTCATGGGCCGGTTGCGATCCCGACGACTCGAGTTGTTACTCAGAGGAATACCTAGTAGAGTGGAAATGGGATCTAGACACGTACACCGACTCCGACAACGATGGAATTACAGACAACGACGTGGATGCCACAGGTGAGACATACACATGGGATTCTAGGCCGGCGGGAGCTTGGGAGGTCAAGCTCACGGTCGTGGACAACAATGGCTTCGAAGACAGCACCGAATCGATGGTATACGTGAACTATAGAGGGGTATGGAAGGATTTCGTGATAGACAGGGCTTCGCCCAACCCAGTGATTATGACCTGGGAGTACCCTGTCTCCTACGATCAAGAGTCAAAGGACAGAATCCGTTACATGAGGGCCAAATTATCCTATCCCAAGGAGGACGAAGATCAACCCGGAGGAGGATTACCGGGGCAGACCACGGACAACCGGCTAGATCTCTACATGTACAACAGTACCGATGAGGAGGTTTCGAACACCTCGGGAATTGAGAACGACAACAGGGACGCAGGTGAATGCGGAAGTGACGAGTTCTGCGTATGGATGGTGATCGGTGGATCCACCGTAAGGGGCTTCCTCCCAGGAGACTGGACTGTGGATCTGGAGAACGCAGAGACACACAACACAGTGGTCAATCAGTTTGTGATAGAACTCCAGTATCGATAGTTTTCCAGAATGCACGGAAACGCCGATAGGTGGCAATCTGGGACTAGCATACCGAAAACACCGGGGAACGGTTCATATACACCTCTTCGGTCGGCGGGCCTACCTTAGAGGTGTAAACAATGGGTTCACAATGGGAAGACAA
>CAZPNT010000080.1:0-6040 GCA_964588055.1 uncultured Candidatus Poseidoniales archaeon
ATTCGTTGTAACTGTTCGGAATTCTTTACATGAAATATAGCGATGCCTTGATTGGGTGCAATACAGGCCGCAATCCATGGTAGGGCCAGGTAGCATAGATCCGTGGTCGTCCGAGCAATCTACCGACTATGAAAGAATAATCAAACAATTCGGCCTTACTCCTGTAGATGTCGGATCCCTGCCAAATCCTGGTATGCTCCATCGACGTGGTATCGTATTTGCACACAGGGATCTTGATGTGATTACCGGTTGCATGTCTAAGGGTGACCCATTCGGAGTTCTCACGGGGCTAATGCCAAGCGGTCGAATGCATCTTGGACATAGCATGGTAATAGAGCAAGTACGTTGGTTTCAGGAGCAGGGGGCTGACGTCTCTGTGGCCGTAGCCGACTTGGAGGCACTTGCGACGAGGGGGACCTCTCTATCGAATGGAAGGGAGACGGCATTGCATGAATACGTGTTGAACTATGCAGCTTTGGGACTGGATCCGGATAAAACCGACGTCTACTTTCAGAGTTCTAGACCAGAAGTACAGAGACTTGGCTTCACATTAGGAAAGCGTACTAACCTATCTGAGCTTGAGGCTATATACGGATTCGGAGGGGAAACCAATCTGGCACACGTTCAGGCTCCGTTAGTTCAGGTTGGAGACATAGTGCACCCACAATTAGATGATTTCGGGGGGTTGAGGCCAATAGTTGTACCAGTAGGGGTCGACCAAGATCCACATCTTAGATTGACTAGGGACATCTCTCAGAAGACAAATTGGTTCAATGTGAAGAAGAGGAAGTCAGGGGGCCTCACCTTGGCATTATCTGTTCAGGAGGGCAACCAGAAAGAAATGGGAGTTTTCGAGGATGGTGGAATAGATATGGAAGCCAGGAACAAACTAATTGCCAAACTCGTCGAATCCATAAGTGAACTTGGATTTTCTGACATTAAGTCTAATCCCAAGCATGGAACTATCGAGATTCCCGGTGCAACTATGTCTGATCGTTTCACAATTAGGATGCAGGCACTGTTGATTGAGAGGGAGTTAGGGGGATTGGGTCTGATCCCCCCCTGTTCAACATATCACAGGTTTGCCGTAGGGATGACGGGAGACAAAATGTCATCATCTAAGCCGGAGAGTACAATTTTCATGGATGACGAAATAGAGTCAATGGAGAAGAAGGTCAAGAGAGCAATCAGTGGTGGGCAACCTACCGTAGAAGAGCACCGCAGACTCGGCGGAGATATCACAAAGGACGTCGCCTATCAGTATCTACAATTTTTCTTCGAGCGTGAAGATGCATCTCTAGAAGAAATCAAGTCAGAATACGAGAGTGGTAGGATGCTAGCTGGTGAGGTTAAGCAGATTTGCATTGATAGAGCAACAGAGTGGCTAATTGATTTGAAGGAAAAGAGAGCCCAATTAGAAGAGAGTGTGAAAGATTTCCTCGCTCCAGATGCCATCTAACCCACTTCAAATACTGGAACTTCAGGACCCATATCGAGAGACTCCACCTCATGATCCATTAGCTCTCTGCAAAGGGCTTCCTCGTGAATAATCTGACTCCTCCCCTTGGGATCGAGTAATTCGATAATGAAATGAGAACGTCCGTGCTTCATTTTACTAAGTCCTTCTAGCAATTTGGCAGATTCATTGAGTATACTAACATCGTCTGAATTACCCCTAATTATGGAACTAACGGCATCTTCGAATCGATTAATCACTCCTTCAACATTTGAAACAAAACCACTCGATGATGCACCAGGTGCGACCTCCAAATCTAGTTCTGGAATTCTTATTGTGCATGAAGACGATCTCACCACTCTTGCCGAGCACTTTTCAGAGCCATCTACAATTAATGAGGAATATCCGGGCTTCTGGCCATCGGATGGGATGAAGTCCGTGTGCTTCCATCCGCATGATGAACAAACCACAGTAATTTGGGTATGCTCTCCGAAATATGGTATTTCCGAACTCATTACAAGCATTGTAAGGACGTTATCCTGGAAGCATTGTGGGCACGGAGCATCTACCTTACTTTCCATTTTTTACTTCACCCTAGCACTCTCGAATGTAGGGGGCAACAGTAAGAGTCTGGAATTTCCCAATCTTACCACTTGGCCATTCACGTCTCCTTCAACAAACTCCTGAATCTTCCCAACCGCAAGTTGAAGCTCCATGTCCCTAGACATCAAATCAGTCATCTCTAAAATTACTATGTCACCGTCGGAAACCCAATCCATTATTTGAGAAATTCCAGTCACATCTTCCAGTATAGCCCTATGTACAATCACGTCACCTTCGGTTCTAGGTACGGGTGCATCAGGGAATTTCATTCCAAGGTCATGGTAAGGCTCGCCCGGATCTATACTACTTGCACCTTGGTCTGCAATGCTAGGCATTTCTACCCACTTTGGCCCTTCATCCCTAGTAGACACAGTAGTTCGACAGGCAATACGTCCTTGATATCTTCTGCAATTGAGTAATTCAGGGATATCATATTTATGATAATTATGAAGTTCGGCCCCCGTCGCATTGATAAGGGGTCGATTTCAGAAGATATTACTGGCAACTCCGCCGGTGATTACTATGGATGCATCAACAAGTGCAATAAAGACAGGTACAAGCACCGTGGGAATTACCTATGACGGAGGAGTTGTAGTTGGTGCAGACCATCGAGCAACAATGGGTCACTTCATAGCAAATAAGTCAGTAAAGAAACTATTCAGAATATCCGACAACATTGCCCTTACGACTGCAGGACTAGTTGGGCACGCGCAATCACTTTCTCGAGTTCTGGCTGCCGAATTGAAGCTCTTTGAGCTTAAGAGGGACATGCCAATGACAGTGAAGGGTGCTGCAACATTCACTGCGAATATACTGTCGGGCAGACCTCACTACGTCCAATTGCTAATAGTAGGTGTCGACCATTCCGGACCCAGCGTTTACAGTATAGATTCAGCCGGGGGTTCCATTCCTGACACTTACTGTGCTACAGGTTCAGGAAGCCCATACATGTATGGAGTACTAGAAGACCAGTTCAAGACAGGGATGTCCAAGGATAAGGCCCTCTCTCTAGCCGCAAAAGCACTTCTAGCATCGGCCCAGAGAGACGCAGCTAGTGGCAATGGGATGGACCTTGCCTTCATTACAAACGAAACAGGATTCACACAGCTTTCTGAAGAGGAAGTGTCCGCCCTCCTCTCGACTCTTTGATCACACTCCCGGCCTAGAGCACCATTTGCCTAGGTGTCGTGGACATGAGGGATATTATGCGATTAACTCTGCCAGATATTAAGAAGAAGATTTCGAAGATCGTACCTGATGGTATCGATCATGAAGTAACGCTTGAAGCAGGCTCTATTTCCATAATTACGAAGCAACCGAAGGAATTCTCAGGAGGCGGTGAGAGCCTAACTGTTAGAATTGCTAAGACCGTCAAGCGAAGAGTTGTTGTTAGACCACATGCAGAAATTCTAGCTGATGAGAAAGAAGTACACGATGCAGTAAACAGGCTAATCCCCGCTGAGGCAATGGTTAGGAATACTTGGCTAGATCCTGCGCTCTCTGAGGTAATTCTCGAATGCGACGACCCATCTTCTGCCGTAGGCCCAAAGGGCGCTCATGTTAATTCTCTGAGAGATGAGATTGGCTGGTTGGTGAAGGTCGAAAGAGCCCCTGCAAGGGAGAGTAGGACGCAACACGACATCCGTCGTTACCGAAAAGAGTTGGCAGATGACAGGAAGACATTGCTAAAGAAATTCGGAACCAGGATATACCGGCCTCAGAGACCCGGAGAGTCATGGGTTAGGGTTTCGGCCCTAGGCTCGTATAGGGAAGTTGGCCGCGCAATGCACCTAGTCACTACCAACGAGTCCAAAGTGCTCGTAGACGTCGGAGCCAAACCAACTAGCAATCAAAATGAGGTTCAACCGTTCTTCTCAGCTCCCGAACTTCTCCCATTAGACAACCTCGATGCAGTGGTCATCACTCATGCTCACGTTGATCACATAGGCATGCTCCCGGTACTATTCAGATACGGATACAAGGGCCCAGTCTATTGCACACCACCTACGAGAGACCTGATGACACTTCTCCAAATCGATTACATCAAGGTGTCTCAGGCAGAGGGAAACGAGCCTCCCTACTCTAAGGCAGATATACAGGAATGTATCAAACACGTGGTTGATGTAAATTGGGGTGAAAAGACAGATATCGCTCCTGATGTCAAGATGACAATGGAGAATGCTGGACACATTCTCGGATCGTCCAGCGTCTACATGCAGATCGGAGAAGGTAAGTCTGAACACAGGCTTTTATTCTCTGGAGACATAAAGTACGAGAAATCATGGCTTTTCGATGCGGCGACGGTCAGGTTCCCCAAGGTGGACACATTGGTGATTGAGTCCACTTATGGGGGGCCACAGAGCATTCAGCCCACTAGGCATCAGGCTAGCCAGGAACTACAAGACCTAGTTTCTGACACCTTGAACAGGAAGGGCAAGATTTTCTGCCCTGTCTTCGCAGTAGGCCGTTCTCAGGAGGTAATGCTCGCTATAGATGAACTATTCAAATCTGGACGAGTACCACCTGTAACAGTTTGGCTAGATGGAATGATCAGCGAGGCGAGCGCCATTCACTCTAGTCATCCAAACTTCCTTAATAGGGAACTAAAGAAAAGCATGCTACGTGGGGGTGAGGAGAACCCATTCAACTCTTCTTGGTTCAAACAGGTCGATTCGCGCGAAATGCGCGAGACCATTCTTCTGGACCCGAGTCCTTGCATAGTACTGGCAACTAGTGGAATGATGACGGGAGGCCCTATAATCGAGTACCTGAAACACTGGGCCCCCGAACCCGGGAACACACTCTGCTTTGTTGGGTACCAGGCCTCTGGAACACTAGGGAGGAGGCTACAGGAAGGTCATTCTCACGTCCCCTTGATGGACAAGGGACAGACACTGATGCTAGACGTCAATTGTAATATGGTGATAATTGATGGTTTCAGCGGGCACTCCGATAGAAACCAACTGATGGACTACGTTTCTGCTCTGAATCCGACTCCAAGGAAGATAATCTGTCACCATGGAGATCCGCAGACATGTAACGCATTCAGGATGGGCCTTCGTGAGAAGTTCAAGGTTCAGACATACGCACCAGCGAACCTAGAAACTCTGAGGCTGTCGTGATCAAAGCACAGGGATGTCAAAACCCGCATCTGTAGGATCTCCTACGTTTCCTTCTTTGTGCTCTTCATTTTCTTCGGCCCATTCTACCATTGAATTCGAACTTATGGCCGCAGTGTTGTTTTTCCTGGTCATTGCGAATCCAACTGGAATAGGTGTTAGTAGAAGCAATGCCCAAGCTTCAGCGGTAATTGTTCCCTCGATAACCATAATGCCCAAAGAAACGAGCACCATAATGGCTGAAACGCCTGCTGCAATCGCCTTGTGTACCATCTTCCTCAGACCCTTCTAAGACTGTGTCTGTTATCTTTGTAACGACAAAGTGATGAACCTTGGAGGATTTCTATTTGCATGGGCCTAGACTGGCGCCTAGTCAGGTGTAATTGTGGGCGTTCGTTTGGCCATAGGAAAGGTACCAATGTCAAATGCACTAGATGTGGCTCATCCGATGCCACTTTGATTTCTGAGTTTGATGATTCTAGAAAGCTTGCAAAGGCGGTAGCCGATTCAAACATGCCAAATGAGTTGGCTAAAGAGATCTCAACTAGGCTAGATTCGAAAACAAACAATCCCGTCAAATCTCCACAAATTCAAGGTAGTATAAGAAAAAGGGTTGCCATCTCATTACGAAAAGCAACTGATGAACAGGGCATTATGCGACTTCCTGCCATAAGAAGAGAATTAGCAAGCTCGGGATTGGCTGATGAATCATGGGAGTCCATAATCGGAGGTGCAGAATTAGAGGGAATTCTAGTCAGATGTGGGAACGAGTCATGGGAATGGGTCTAGCAAAGTTCATGACCACATGTACTGCGCTTTGTTCAAGGGGCCTGTGGGTTAGTCTGGTCTATGCTTGTTGCTT
>CAZPNT010000081.1:0-5937 GCA_964588055.1 uncultured Candidatus Poseidoniales archaeon
GCCCCCCGCCCCCCTGCCTCGGGCGGATCGACCAATCAGGACCTTGTTCTCCACGTTCACTCTCAACAGGTGTTGAGCGTCTGTGTTTACTGCCATCCCCTTGACATATTCATCATCGAACAAGCCCTCTTGCTCTAATCGGGCAACCGTGTTTGATCCACACCCGCCGCAACCAAAGACCCTGATCTTTGGCTGAAGCGATTTCAGAAGGTTCTCTAGGTCTGGAGCCTCTTCAACTTCGGGCACTGTCTGTGACTGTGACTCGTCATCTTGGAGATCCAGAACTCTCTCAATTAGGTGCTTCACGGTCGTCAGGGGAGTTGAATAGAGGATAACCATTGCCCCACTATAGATAGGACAGACAAGCGTTTTTGCAATCCACTCTTCGAGCCGCTCAGGCTAACAGCCCGTTTCTGGTTTTCACAAATCTGACTAGGAAAGTGTAAACTCCGCCCCATGCAGAAATGCCCAAAGCGAAAGTCATACCGTTCAACTCATTATTTCCGAGAATGGCCCATTCTGCCAACCAGTGAAATTCTGACAATTCTATCCCTGCTACTCCCCAGTGGGCCTGCCAAGCAGTTAGGACAAGTGCAACTAGGGTTAGGACCATCCTGTCAGCTCTAGAGAACCCACCATATATTCTGTCTAGACCCACCGATTGTGCCTGAGTCCCCATGTAGGATCCAAAAAGAGTTAGTAGACCGGCCAAGTATCCCGAACTGGCATTGTCCACGAATGCAGTATTCATTCCAATTGCTACTAGAATTCCAACATCGACGATCCTGTCGATAGTGTGGTCTAGGAAGTCCCCATACGGACCATCTGTTCCTTGATGTCTAGCTAGGGCACCATCCAATCCATCCAAGACGCCTGCAATTAGGATTACAATGACACCGCCAACAATCAAGACTGCTCCGTCGGTGTTGTTTTCTGCTGTCATTAGCAGATAGAAAGCTACGATAGATAGGACAAGGCTGGTCCAAGTTAGGAAACTCGGGTCAACCCCCTCCATTCTGTGTACTAGTGGGTTGATTGCCTTGGTCCACCTCTCTCTCATTTTCTCGAACATCCTAAACCTCTCCTCTTTCAATCCAGTCAATTGGACTGAGTGGCCTTCTCGGCTTGAAGTCATCTGCCACCCATTCTAGAATTCCTTGAAAGATCGTATTGGCTTCATCCGAAGAAGTGTCAAATTCGATTGCAGGAACAATATCTCCAATCTCCGCCCAAGTCCCTCCTAGTATCTCCCAGTCAACATTGTCTGAGATTTTTTGTTCTGAATATGATCTTCCAACTAATCTATCTCTGAGAACAGATGGGCTGCATCTCAGTACCACTACGCAATCTACTGGAAGTAAGTGTGATAGATGACCATCAACAATGGTTGACTCCATTTGTTCGCTGTTCCATTCTGTCTTTATTTGGACTTTCAAGTCCTCTATGTCAATCGGTCTTGCACCATCTTCCGGGTCAACATCACCTATGCATTCCAGCCTCTCCGCCAGCATCTCCATCGTTTCTACTTGATAACCAATCTCAGCGAGTAAGGAGGAGATTGTGGACTTTCCAACCCCAGGAGTCCCAGTCAGTGCCAATCTAAAGCCCATATCCACAGACATTTCGAGTTGCTTAGATGACAAGAACACTCCGTGTCGAAGCGCAACATTGACCTAGAAAACAACTCCTCAGAATGAATATGGAAGAGCGAGTTAGTTGGTTGAGGGCAATGGACCCTAGAGATACAAAGTTGAACATCCTACTATTTGCATTACCGATTACGGTTTACTTCAACTACGTCGAGGAGAACCACTCCATGGCATTCTTCTTTTCGTTGGTATCGATAATGCCTCTGGCTTTCCTGATGGGAAGGGCAACAGAGGAAATCGCACTCAGAACCTCCGAATCTCTAGGTGGTTTGCTAAATGCGACATTTGGTAATGCTGCGGAACTAATTATCGCGGTTCTCCTAATCTTGGAGGCATCCAAGGTTGCCGACCCAGAAACACAGTCCTTCTTCATTCACTTGGTCCAAGCCAGTCTGATTGGTAGCATACTTGGTAATCTTCTACTAGTAATGGGATTGGCATTTGTGTGGGGCGGGATTCATCATTCCGAGCAGAAATATTCCGAGACTCAAGTTAGCTCTAATGGCTCTCTTCTCCTTCTATCAATGATTGTCTTGGTAATTCCAACGGTATTCCATTCGTCAGTTGGAGGGGATGTAGGAGACTCTAGAGTTCAGGATTTGAGCCACATTGCAGCTGTTATTCTGCTCTTAGTGTACGGGTTATTCCTATTTTTTCAATTCCGAACCCACGTTCATCTTTTTGCTACAGACGGATCCCACCACGAAGAACCAGAAATGACACAACGCGACTCAATCATTTTGTTGGTTGTTGCTACTGTTCTTGTATCATGGATGGCCGAGATTCTTGTCCACTCTGTAGAGTCAGCGGCAGAAGAATTTGGACTCCCTCATCTTTTCATTGGGGTGATCCTCCTCCCTCTGTTCGGAAATGCGGCTGAACACTTTACCGCAGTTACGGTTGCTGGCAAGGACAAGATGGATCTATCCTTTGCTATATCAATGGGATCCTCGACTCAGATTGCGGTTTTCATTGCACCTCTGATGGTGATAATCGCATGGTTGGTCGGAGTCCCACTAACCTTCGAGTTTGGAATTCTTGAAACCGTCTCGGCCTTTTTGGCGGTTCTGATCGTCAACTCAATAGCTGCCGACGGCAAATCGAACTGGTTGGAAGGGGCCATGCTTCTGTCCTCATACGCAGTGCTCGCTGCTGCATTCCTCTTCCATCCATGAGCTCTACACGTCTTGATAATATTCAGCCACAGACGTTTCCAAGTCTTCAGCAACCGACTCCTCATCCACGGTCAAAGTACTTCCGTTCCTCCTAAGTGCTTCTCCTTCGACAAATACGTCTAGGACTCTCGCCCCAGAGTAAATAATATTGGATAGCAACCTCCTTCCATCCTTGCCAAAAGGCCTCATCCTTATTTCCGATAGGTCCCATGTAACCCAGTCCCGTGATCCCCTGGTTGCCAAATCCCATGTCTCTTCTGGTCCGAGAATTCTAGCATCCCAGTGGTCGTGCCTCTGTACAAGGCTAGCTGCCTTAGCTTCCGCTCGCATATCTAGTGAATTATTGCTCGCAGCTCCATCTGTACCAAGTCTGACGTCTACCCCTGCATCTTTCATTGCAGGGTAAGACATGGTCCCCCCACAGGCCAACTTCTGGTTCGAGGTAGGACAATGGACAGCATGAGCACCATGTCCCGCAAGTATCCTCATCTCTTTCTTGGTCACCCATCCGCAATGGGCACACACCGTCCCCCCTTCGTCCGCGCTCTGGAAGTAGTCAAGAGAGTCGAGATATTCGATGGGGTACATCCCGTGTTTAGAATGACAGTCAGTGACTTCCTTTCGAGTCTCAGAGGTATGAATGTGCAACATCGAACCTGTCTTTTTTGCTAGTTCTGAACCCTTGATTAGGACTTCCTCTTCACAGACATACACTGAGTGTGTGCCTACTCCATATTCGATTCTGCCAGGACGTGGAGAAGGTCCAGAAATCAACTTCTCCATATGACGCAATGCGTCTCCCGAACCCGGCTTGAAGTTAGGAGTGAGACCATCGGTGATAGGTCCACACAGAGTTGCTCTGACCCCTGTCTCTCCTAGTGTCTCCCCGATGGTTTGAGTGTAGTAGTACATGTCACAAGCATAGGTGGTTCCTGTTGCAATCATCTCTGCTGCAGCCGCCCTAGTTCCGATTTCTACAAGTTCACTAGTCAGACTCTTCTCAACTGGGAATATCGCTGTTTCAAGCCATTCCACTAGAGGCAAGCCCTCTCCCATCCCACGATTCAGGATCATCCCTAGGTGCGTGTGCCAGTTCTGCAAAGAGCGAGTAACCAGGCGAGAACTCCCATCGATAGTTTCGATCACGTCCTCATCCCCTTTGCTTTTTGTGAATGAACCATCCCCCTGTAGAAGGAAGTCGCCTCTGTGAGCTAAACCATCGTCCCCAATTAACCACGTATTCGTGATTCTCCTAGTTTCGGAGTCCATCTTAGCACTCCTGAAATTTCCTATTCACATACTGCATTTAGTATGCTAATTGTCTCTCCTTCCGAATTCTTCATCCACGCATTTACCGAATCTCCAGGACTCATTGGCCCTACTCCCTTCGGAGTTCCGGTCCAAACTAGGTCCCCGGGCTCTAAGTCGTACCAGTTGTTTAGATGATTCAGTAAAGACTCCACTGAGTGGACCATCAAATCTGTTGATGACAACTGCCTAGTGTTGCCGTTCAAAGACAAACCGATCTCTACCGACCTCTCATCCCAGTCAGACCAAGTCCCAAGGACTCCAGAGCCTCTGAAACCCTTGCCCTCCAGCCATGGCCATCCTTGCTTCTTCGCCATCGTCTGACGGGTCCTGTTCGTTGTGTCAATCCCCACACACATATGGATAGGTCGCAGGTCTCCCCCCAACCTGAAAACCATCTCGACTTCGTGATCTATGTGCTCATCAGGCTCGAGAAGAGTCACAACATTATTCCCATCTTCGGTTGCTTCGACCATTGCTGAGGGGGGCATTAGGAAGAACCTCGGATAGTCAGTCACGTCCCCTAGTATCTCCTTTGCATGTCCAGCGTAGTTTCTGAATACCGCCCAGCCGACTCCCATGATGCCCCTAGTCAGATACTAATGATTAGCGCATCGGTGCCATCCCCTCACTCATCAGGTTGAAGGACGATGCCCCCGGGAGAAACACCGTGCCTGAGGATCCATACAGAACTCTCGATGTATCCAAGGATGCTTCTGATGCAGAAATAAAGAGGGCATACAGGAAGCTAGCTAGGCAATACCATCCAGATAGGAACCCTGGGGATGCCGCCGCAGAAGAGCGATTCAAGGCAATTCAGTCCGCATACGAATCTATTGGAACTGCTGAAGGAAGGAGCCAGCACGACCAGCAAAGGAGAATGGAGGAAATGTTCCAAGGAGGGAGGAGCCGATCACCATTTGGAGGAGTGGATCTTGGAGACATCTTCTCACAATTCATGGGTGTCCGGGGGAGTCAGAATCCTGGATTCGACCCTGGATTTGGTGGCTCCAGAAGAGGCCCCACTTCGAGTCAACAGACATCCAAAGGTGCTGATATCCAAGCCGGCTTGGACATTTCACTCG
Organism: uncultured Candidatus Poseidoniales archaeon; assembly: GCA_964588055.1. Classification (GTDB taxonomy): domain Archaea; phylum Thermoplasmatota; class Poseidoniia; order Poseidoniales; family Thalassarchaeaceae; genus UBA36. Next base: position 5,218 of record CAZPNT010000081.1, read on the forward strand.
AGCAGGCAATTAGTGGAACAGACGTCAAATTTAACCATCGAAGAATGAGGAGGTGTTCCGATTGCAATGGCTCCAGTTTCGGCTCGTCTAGAACTTGCTCAGCATGCAAAGGAACCGGTGTAATTACCAAAGGAAGTACAATCACGGTAAGAGTTCCCGAAGGAGCTGAGCACGGTCACTTGCTACGGCTCAAGGGGATGGGGCACGAGCACCCGGAGGGAGATTCAGGAGACCTGCTAATCACAGTCCGACTCGATGCCGACGAGGGCCGCCGATGGGAGGATGGCCGACTAATCCAAGAAGTCAGACTTCCATACACCACGCTGTCGCTTGGAGGTAAAGTGAGAATTACGACGCCATCCGGAAAGAGATTGCAGATAGAGGTACCAAGTGGGACTAGGATTGGTGACAGGAGGCGTCTGCAAGGTCATGGGCACGCCGGGGGTGCATTGGACATCGAGTTCACGTTGGCAGAACCAGAGAAACTCACCGAGTCACAGATGGAAGCACTGAAATCTCTCAAAGAGACTGGCTTGTGAACGGACACAATCAGTCAAATATTGATTTGCCTGCGATTGAAACGTGAGAGACTTAGAGAGTCTAGCGGACTACTTGATACCACGTCGGAAAAAGGTCCATTTCGCCTTGATAGTGGTCTCAATCTTCATGATTCCCGGAATAATAGCTTCCTTCGAGCCTATCGATATTGAGTCCTATGAC
>CAZPNT010000082.1:0-5771 GCA_964588055.1 uncultured Candidatus Poseidoniales archaeon
CGCCGCCCGCCGCGCCCGCGGCGGTCGCGGTTGGTGCGCCGCCGTCGGTCCCAGAGCTGCCGCCCGGAGTCTCCTCGAGCACTGTCCTAGTTACTGGCGCCAGTGGGTACATCGGAAGCCACATCGTCGCAAACCTGCTGTCCAGGGGCATGAGTGTTAGGGCCACGGTTAGGGATTTATCCGACCCCGATAGGGTAGATCACCTGGAGTCGTTGTCTGTCTCCGAGGGAGGGAGCTTGGAGATAGTGGAGATGGATCTGCTCGATAGCGAATCCGTCCAAACGGCCGTGAAGGGTTGCGATTCGGTGATTCACACCGCAGCAGTGGTGGTACTGAAATCGAAGAGGGCACAAGAGAAGATCGTCGACCCGAGTGTGGTCGGAACGAGGAACGTGCTAGATGCGATAGATTCCTCTGGCACAGTGAATTGCCTGGTTCACACCTCCTCTACCGCCGCGATTAGGCCTAGCTCGTGGAAGGATGGGCAGACCCTTACCACAGATACATGGGCAGAAGATGCGACCATTGAGGAAAACCCGTATGGGCTGGCGAAATACAGCGCTGAGAGGTTGGTCAGGGACTGGCATTCCTCAAAGGAGGGTTCGATTCGGATGGTGACCATCAACCCCTGCGTCGTGCTAGGGCCACCTCTATCCAAGAGGCACCTCCAGGGGAGCCCTTCGTTCCTGATGATGCTCCTGAGAAGAGAGATCCCCTTCGTAATCCCAATGCACATTAGCATCGTTGACGTGAGGGACGTAGCAGAGGCTCATGTCAGGGCTCTGACCAGAGGGGAGGATGCCGGAAGGTATCTCGTCGTCTCCGGTCAGATGTGGTGGAAGGACATCGCTAAGGCGATAAAATCGGAGAACCCGTCACTGAGGGTACCCACACGCCAGATTCCCTACTTCCTCTCACTCATCGTCTCTTTCTTCCATCCGAGGGTGAGCCTCTCCTGGGCAAGGATGCACTTGGGCAAGAGGCTGTTCTGGGATGCGTCCCCTGCCCAGCGAGATCTGGACATGGAGTGGAAGGAGCCGAGAGATTCGGTACTGGACACGATACCCCCTATTCTAGAGAATGGCTGGAAGTGAGGTCGGGTCCTACTGGTCCTGAATCTCAGCTTCTAGGGCCTCGTCCTCGTCCCTCGTCAGTTCTTTCACCCGGCTAGAGACTCCGTTGAACAGGAACCCCGCGAATAATGCCAGTAGTATCATCGAGGCCCCGAATACCGCTAATTGAAGGACGTCCGACTTCGCCTTGGCGGTTAGGCCCGACTGCTCTTCGTAATCAGGAATCAGGCTCTCATCATACACCGGTCTCACCATAAGAAGGTCGAACGAGGACTCGGGGTCATACAGATCGGATGGTTGTGCTGGATCCAGATCGGAGTACCCGTCGTACCTGAGTGGGACCTCCACCGTCTGCTGCTCAGACACGTCCAGCGTTAGCAGGACGTCGAATGTGTACGGGACCCGGGGCTCCATGAACTCCGAACCGGAGAGAATGCCAGTCACCGGGAGGGAAATGGCGGTCCCTGTGACGTCGAACTCGGTCCACTCTCCCCAGTGCTCTGGTTCGACTTCCAGGGCTATGTAGATGGTGTCACCGACCACCGTCCCTTGGCCTTGGGCATCGTCATTGCCGTCTGAGCCGAGGTCTACGTTGGGCCTGATTTGGGCAACTTGGGCTGTGTTCGAGTCCCAATCCAGCGAACTGAAGGCTATCTGCATCTCATAGGTTCCGTTCGGGACCCAGACATAGTGCCTGTCCTCTGTCGCATAGGTTCCAAAGGTACTCGTCGGACCGTTGTTGAAGTGGCTCCACTCTCCCTTCCATGCATGCCTAAGCTGGTCCGTCTTGAGTGGTAATTCCCTTATGTCCATTATTTTCTCGTAGTGCTTGTATGCGTCCCACACAGTGACCTGTGGGAAGTCAAGGAATCCGTCCTCGTCTGGGTCCCTCATCACTTGCAAGGTCCTGGATAGCGCCAATGCCCTGTCCGTATCGACCAAGCCATGGCCAACCCTCCAGTCATGGCACCTGTCGGTCTCCTCCGAGAGGTAGCAATCGTCTGGTATGTCATTGCAGGGATCATCGTCATTGCCCTCCTCGCAGGAGTTCCGTAGAATCTCATAGTGCGAGGTCAGTTCCAGAATCAGCTCGACCTCGTGGACCCTCGATTCATTCCTATCTTTCCAGTCATCGAATTGTATGCCCTTAGCGGTCTCGTTGAAGTACAGGCTTTCCAGGTGATCGTGGTCCTCGATTTGATAGTCCGCGACTCCTAGGGAAGGAGCTGCTGCTAGCAGCAAAGTTGCTATTCCCCCTATGTGAGGTGTGGCCATACTAGTTCCAGAGATGGCCATGTAGTACAGGTCTCCTTGGGTCCTTGTCGACGCGTCGATTGCCGTAGCCCGTGGGGCAGTGGCCCAGATGTTCCTGCCGGGTGCCCCGATATCCGGCCACGTGTGCTGTTGCGTCGTCCATCCCCTACTGGAGAACGAGGTCACTGCGTTCCCTTCGTGTACCAGCGCGGCAACCGAGATTGCAGAGGGGGTATTGGCGTACATGTTCGTCCTAAGGTCGTCCTCTGACTCCCATCCACTACCTCCGCTGTTGGATGCTGCGAAGATGACGGCTACGTCATTGTCGTAGGTCAGCATGTCGGTCAAGACCGTGACTGCATTGGAGGGGTTGTAATCTCCGTTAGTGCCCCAAGAGTTGGAGACGACTCGGATGTTGTACTCGTTTAGTCCTGGCCTGCTATGCTCGTATGTCCACTCGAGTCCCTCTACGGCAGCAAAGATAGAGGCCCCGTCTCCCGTGCCCAACGCGACTATTGTGGCTCCCTTCGCAGTACCTAGCCTCCTACCTCCAGAAGCATCGCCGTTTCCTGCTATGGTCCCCCCTACGTGAGTCCCGTGGCCACTGGATGTGTCCGAGTTGCAATTGGGGGCGTCTACCCAAGCCACCCCTGTCCACTTTGCCGACCATATCAGCTTCTCTCCCGTCCAAGGCTCTCCACAATCGAAGTCCGGGTGTTCTCCGTCTATTCCCGTATCGAGATCTACTGCAGTAGCGCCTTTTCCGTCGTACTCCGAGAGAGACAGGTCGCTCTCGGTCTTTACCACCCCATCCGTTCCTATTATCGCCCTATGCCATGCTAGGCTGGCATTGACCCACCTTACCGTCTCGTGCATCATTGACTCGTAGTCGTCCTGATCGCCGGGCAAGTAGAAGTGCTCTATCGGGACGTTTGCCTCGATATGACTAACGAAGGACCTCGTGGAGAGTTCGGATATCTCTGCCCCACTTCCTGCAACGAGGGCCCCGTGAAGTACGCTCATCTTCGAGATGACATCGATTCCGATTGATTCAACGCTCTCCCATGTCAAATCACTTGGTGATTCGTGGAATTGAACAATTGCCTCTATTTCACCTTCCGAATAGATCATTGATGCCAATTCTGAGCTCATCTTCGTGAGGTCTATGGTCCGTGATTGCTCAATCACCCCGACCGACCCGGGGGCACTGATTACAAACGCCATCAGCAAAAATGGGACATATCTCACGGTTTCTCCGTTCACGTGATGTGATTTCAACAAAACCCCTTGTCGAATCTGAAACCAACCGCCATCCGTTGAACTGATGTAGGAAGGGGTAGGCCGGTAGAGCGTGCGTGTAGCTGCTCTTAGCATGGTGTCGCTTCTGATTATGGCCTCCTTAGCGGGTTGCTTCGGTGAGGAGGAGGAGGTGCTGGAGGAAGTCAATCTGTTTGGCTCCCTTTGCTCCGAAAGCGGAGGTTCCATCAGCAACACGACATGGTACCACTATGGGAATGCAACAGACGCAACCAAGGTCTCCGATCTGTTCAACGGCACCTCCGTCCTAGTCGGAGACAATGCCCCTGTCTGTGCCGTTGGGACATACTACGGCATAGGCATGACGACATTCGAGCCGACAATTGGAGTCACTTCTCTGGACAACCTGTATATGACGAGTTGGGGTAACGGACCGGCTGGATCAACTGCAATAGTGAGGTGCTCCGGTCTAATAGGAATGACGAACTTGAGCGAGTACTCATGCGAGGACGTTTACAGCGCTCTCTTGCCCGTCCCAAACAGCAACGACCCTTACGTGTACGTCGACCCTTGGACTGACCGAATCATGAAGTTCGACATGCATGCCTTGTTGGGGATGACCGTCGAGTGGTCCGACAACGAGGGTCAGAGCTGGGTCGGGCCTTCTGTGGCCACGGGCTGGTCTGTACAGGACCACCAGACAATAGCCTCCTCCCCCTATCCAGCAGCGTTTCACCAGACCACCTGGGTCTTCTGCGTCAACGGCAACTACCCCTATCCAGTGTGCTCGGCGAGCAACGATGGAGGGCTGACTTGGGGCCCAGAGCTCCCCGGGACACCATCGAACTGCGACAGCGGTGGGCTCACGGGTCACATCACGGGAAGCGAGAATGGTAACTTCTACAGAGGCAACAGGGGGTGCAACGGGGGTGAGGGTTACTCGATCTACAGGAGCACCAACGGGGGCATAACATGGACGGAGCACCCGCTCCCCACCGAGGTCAGCGGTACCGCCGAGACCTGGAACTTCGAGGAGGCGCAGGTGGCAACGGACTCCGAGGACAACGTGCATGCGTTCTGGATGGGGTTCGACAACATGCCCTACTACTCCTACTCGTTGGACGAGGGCGACACCTGGAGCGACGCAGTCATGATCGCCCCTCCCATCGGTCTGAACGGAACGGGGTTCCCGGTGATAACCGCAGGGAGTGCAGGCAAGGTTGCCCTAGCGTATCTGGGAGACTCCGGGGGAGATACTTGGAACGGCTATATCACCGTGATCACGGACGCGTTCAGTGACGTCCCATTGCTTACCACAGTTCAGGTCAATGCATGGGGTGACCCGTTGGATACGTCTGTTGGCTGTGGCTACAACAGGTGTGGCGGGTTCGGGGACTTCAACGACATCGTGATAGACCAGCACGGCAGGGTCTGGTTCGGTCACGCCCACAACGTCGGAGGAGAAATCGGCATCTACGGGACCATGGCTATCGGTCCCTCACTCAGGGACGAGCCACTCGCTCCGATGCCCATGGGTGGCCCAGACACCCTGTAGGCTGAATGTTCATCTCCCGTAGGTTACACGGAAAAACATGGAAGACCCTTACGAATGGATGATGGAACCGAAAAAGTGGCTGATTCTGACTCTGATTGCTCACACTGGACTGGGGGTCATCGGCAATGCAATCGCGCATGATGGAGACCTCGATGGGATTCTAGCAACCCTCGGCTTCATGTCGCTGATCTCGGTTTTCCTAGTGTATGCTGCTTTCATGACCGAGGGTCGGGAGCAGGCGAGGCTGGCGGCTGTGATTTGTGGTCCTGTGTTCGTCTGGTTCATCGTCTGTATGGCTATGGGACTAGAGTTCATGTCCAACGGGTTCACCATGGGCGAGATCGGCCCTGCACTAATGGTATGGGGGATGCCGGCCCTAGTGGGCGTGCTGAATTGGAACAATTGAGTCATCAACAGAAGAAATAGTTCATCTTCCTCCTTTGGTAGCATGCCGGTATGGAAGCGAAGCAAATAATGAATCCGAAGTATTGGATGGTTGGAATCGGGAAGGACGGTGAGTGAAATGGATGCAAAGGTGATTTTGAGTCCCAAAATTTGGTTGCTAATTGTGTTGGTACTCCACACAGCAGTTGGAGTCATGGCGCAAACCGATTTTTCGGTAGATGCTGAAG
>CAZPNT010000083.1:0-5771 GCA_964588055.1 uncultured Candidatus Poseidoniales archaeon
GGTCTCGAATCCATTCGGCTCGTCCAGACGAACCTTGAAGGTGTGCTGAATCCCAGGTACCAAGAAGTAGTCGATGCTGTCTTGAGTTAGCCTATCCAATGAGAATGTGGAGCCCCCTCCTGAGCCGGTTCCAAGACCTGCTCCAGCGAATTCGACCATCACATCCTCTGCCACGACTACGGATGCCCATGAGTTTTCAGCTCCAGGGCCCCCTCCGGTGGATCCATCCTGGTAACTCAGGCCGGCCCAGTCGGTTCCCTCGACATACATGTGAATTAGGTCATTATCCATTGAAGAGACATCGATTCCCATGAATTGCACTTGCTGTTCCCCAGTCAGACCTACGCTCAATTCCCTATTCTGATACTGGTATTCCGCTTCGTCTGCCACTCCGTCCCCATTCTGATCATCTATCCCTTCCCTCCAATAATTTAGAGTTAGAGACTCACCTCTAGCCTGATCCTCACTGATTGTAATGTAAGGGGAGAAAGTGGTCGGTGGTACGACCATGCCGTCAACGAACTGAAGTCCAACTGGGGTCTGGACCTGTATCCTACTTGCCACGGGTGGGTTAGTGTCTACGACGATGTCGACCATTGGTGGGACTCCGGTCGTGTCTTCTGCTCCGTTCGTTGAAGTGGATGGTCCGACTCTCAACATGAGAGGCGAGAGAGTCATAGAGGAAATCCCTGCAGGGGATTGAATCACTCCCGAGAACGCTCCTTGATCCCCTGACTGAAGGTTATAGATGGAGCCAGAGAGGTTCAACGCAACGGAGAAATCGCTTGCTTGGGGTCTCCTTTCGTCTTGGTCTTGGAATCTAACTGTTCCAGAAATATTCAGAAGACCCCCTTCTTGCACGGGGAATGGATAGAATAGAGTATCATAGGTGTTGGAAATTACCCTTTCGAACTCATCCCTAATCTCGAAATTATCTACTTGCAGATCGTTCTCAACCGCGTTCTCACCAGAACGCCCGCTCTCCGATTTCGCAGGCCATATCGTATCTCCGTCTTGGTCATTAGCACGAGCCTCCCAGACAATACTGTCTACGTCGTCCCAGTTCCAGTCTACTTTGAACTTCCAGTGTACTTCGATGTCGACGTACCCGTCACTATGCAAAGACTCGGTGACAAAGCTTTCCACTGTGTTTAGGGGGGCGATGTTGGTTCCTGAGTTCTGGGAGAATTGCACATCCCCTGAGCCTGCTCCCCAAAGTCCATCCAAGCTATTCTCTACTTTGAAACCGATTGACTGGCCATCGGAGGAAGTCCCAACTAAGGTGATTTCTGCTAGTTGTGAGTTGTCGTAAAGATGGTGATGACTTGTGATAATTTCAATCAGATTACCATCAGGGTAGAATGTGTTAGGAACAGAGAAATCCCTGTTCACAAACAAGAAATCGTAAACAACTGATCCATCAAGGGAGAGTGCACCGTAGTCAGATGTGACACTCAGTGGTATGTCTGTTTCCTCTTCGAAATCTTCATCGGAAATCCCATCGAGGTATCCCTCTATGTCTGGGCCCAGTCCGGACACGTTCTCAAAGAAGAGGTACCCCATACCTATTGATGAAAGGTGGACGGTCTGAGCAGAGTTCGATGAAACTGATATTGGCACCTCAAGCCAATCCCTTCCGTTCTGAGAATCCGTGTGGGATGCGCTAAGGTAGCCTATTCCAGAAATCTGGGCCAGACTTAGTGTGCTGATGAATGGTGATTCTCCGGAGCCACCTGAAATTGAAGAGCCGGCGACTGAAATCGTGACGGGGGCCTCGAAGCCGTCATCGTCGGGTGAAACGCTGACGAACCCAGAATTGACGGTTGCAGAATCTGGAATCATTACCGTCATGCTCTGCGGGCTAGAGCCATCCAAGGTGAGGGAGGCGCTTCTTGAATATGAGTCGTCCAGGGTCAGCCATGACTGCCAACCTAGGTTGCCGTATGCTAGTTGCCCCGAGTCATCGAACATAGGGAATTTCCATTCGTCTGAACCATCGTCAAGAATATCCAGATGAGGGTTTGAAGGTGGGTTGGAGAAAGCTGAAGAGACTCTTAGGACATCTATCCAACCATTGGTAGGCAGTGTTACTGATGTGGAGAAACCAACCTGTTGGGATGAGAATTGGATAGTCCCTCCCTTGGTAGCAGAACCCAGGGAGTTGCCCAACCTATCGAATATGGTTACAGAAACAGTACTGGAAATGTTTCCAAAAATGGTTACGCTCTTGATCGGGCGCGGAGAGAATACGAACTCGGAAGAAATCGTGCCTGTAATAGCAGTAGCGTTGAGTAGGCCATCCACGACTTCTATTCCGGAGCTGAACTCCCAGCCGTTTTGCCCGGAGTCTGCGTTTAGAATCCGCTTTGCTCCAACGTGAACCTTCTCCAAGCTGGGAGTCTGCTCGGGATCATCCGAACCCATATGCACTTTCAGTCTGACTTGTGGGAACTGTGCCGCATCCACCCCTGCCAAACTGAAAGGGAAAGAAATGTTAGAGAAACCTGGGACCTGTGCGCCTGTGCTACCGTCCAATAACGAGCCGCGAATCCATCCATCCTCGTTTGCATGACCCTCGATGTCTACGAATCCTAGGTTGAATTTCCTATCAGAATCCAAAGATATCGATGGACTGAGCCAGCTTCCAGGGATTCCGTAGTTCGAAATCTGAACTCCTGCGTTGTCTATGAACCAACCAGCGAGATTGTAGTACCCATCTGATCCAAATGCGAATTTGAATTTGACTGAGTCTCCCTTGTATGCATCTAAATTTGCCCTAAGATTAGTCATCTGACTGGTTGAAGCCCAAGTGCCACTCCAAGCTGTACCAGTACAGTGGTCCATGGTGAAAATTCCCATCCCCTGAAGATTATGACCTGCGAACGATGATGCAGTGCCGGTGTACCATCCTGGATCGAAGTATTGCCATGCTCCATTGTTCACTTTGATGAATACGGCTCCACCATCCCATCCCGCTTCAGAACATGACCAATGGTCAAATGTCAGGAATGAAGACCCGTTAAGGGGTATTTCATAGCTAGGAGATATTAGTCTGGCTTCATCTATTCCATTCTCATAGTTACCAGAGAATCCGACCCCATACGCATATGGGAAGGAAGAAGTCAGAGGGGGTCCTGAGTTGGATGAAACCTTGTTTAGGGTAAATTTACACTTGTCATTGCTGCATGTTCCAGAGGTTGAGCGAGTCCAACCAGGGGCTTCCGAGACCGTTGGAGAGTTAGCAGTTGAGTCTTCGAATCCTATCATTTCATATTGGGTACCCTTAGTTATTAACCTGTAAATCCAGTCATCTGGAGCAGGGTTGCCCTGGGAATCTGGCATCCCATAGTGAGACATGGTGGAGGATGAAGGGAAGTCATCGATGAACACGGTACTGCCATCATAATCAACCACTCTGAACTGGGAAATGGTGAGTCCCTCTCTTGTATCTGGGGAGCCTCCTCCGTAATTGAAAGATGAGCTGGTGTCAACAACTATTCTTATGTCCACACTCGATTGGTCCTGGAAACCGGATGGGATGTCGAATGAGACCAATCTGAAGTCTCCGCTCTGATCACCGTATGTTTGGCCATTATCGGCAGTGTAACCATTTCCGGGAATCGGCCCTGATCTTGCTGAACAGTCAGAGGAAGTGCTGCTTGTGCTAGATGAAATATCGGCCCATGTGTTTCCATTCAATGACAGTTCTACGCAGGCATTGTCACTAGATCCTCCCTCCAGATCCCACTCCATGTTGAATTCAATCTTTGATGTCGAGTTTGTGCCGGTTAAGTCGATGTTCCTCTCCAGCACACCATAAGCGTTTGAGTTGTAAGTACAAGAGTTGGCTGTGGTGGTGAAGCAACCATGGTGCCAAACGTCAAGGTCCACCCCTTGGTTGATGGTCTCTATTTGGTCTATGAACCATCCCGGCCTTTCATTTGTAGAATCTGGATGGGTCCAGATTACGAATCTGAATTGTATTTTGTCCGCTTCATCTATTCCTGATAGAGAGGAGAGGGAGAAGTTGCTAGTTACCCAGCCACTATGTGAATCAGATGCAAACACTGGTACTGGCGAAGAAGCCCCACTTGGAATAGGGGCGTCTGTCGAAAGTGTGCTGGGATATCCACCCTGCGGCTCGATATAGGACCAGTTCCCCCAATTGGAATCCGACTTTAGTCTGTATTCAACCCAAGTGCCATCTCCACCTCCAGAAGCAGTACTATCCACATGGTACCAGTGATCAAACGTCAGGTAGTATGAACTAATGTATTGGGAAATTGGAACTGACTGCTCAGGAATCACAAGATGTCCGAATGTTCCAGCGGGAACTGGTTCTCCTGGCATAGTCCCAGCGGAAACCAAACCCTGGGGGGAGGAAGAGGGGACGACCCCGTGGGCCAGAGTCTGCTCCTCGCCATATATGCTGCCATTAAGGTCCATGAAAGTTGTAGCCCTCCATAGTTTGCTACCATGGCAAATGAATGATGTTTCAGATATCTCGGAAGAGTCGAGATTTCTGTTATCATTCAAGTCCAGACCCGCGAGGATCTTGAAACCGGAATGAGTGCAGTTTTCCCCGCTAGACTCTGACACTATGTCTACCTCATATTCGTAGTAGTCGCCAAGCACCGCTGAAATCTCACCATCGGCACCATTAGTGTCGCTAATCACGATGGTTGGAGAAGAGGTGTAGTTCGAACCGCCGTCAGTAACTTCTGTAGAATGGATCACACCTGTCGAGTAGACCTCTGCGGTCAGTGATTCGCCAGTACCATTTGCTACGCCCACTGCAATAACATCGGTTGACTGGTACCCGGAACCAGCAGAGTCTATGTTTATCGAGGTTATTGTGCCACTGGAGTCAACTGATCCTATCGATGCCTCAGCGCCAGAACCATCGCATTGGCATTGAATCTGCACCTGATCATTAGTATCGAAACCAGAGCCCCCATCATTGATTGTGATGCTCTCGATTCCAGAACTAACGGAGTATGTGCCTGAGAATCCAGACCCCCCTCCCCCAGTAGCGGACAGGGTTCCGGCAGTATATCCATCCCCTGAATCGTCTATAGAAAGTGAAGTGATGACATCTTCATTTCCAAATGTCTCACAGAAAACAAGGGTTTCTAGTAACTCCTCCGAATCTAGAGCCTGATTGAAGTTGTTGTCCAAACCATGTTCGATGTAGTCACCAGATGAGCCCGAGCATCCCGAGAGATTAGTAGATGAAGCCTTGACAAAGACTCTCCGCCAACCTGGTGAGTATGTATAATCGGAATTTAAAGTGACCTCGATTTCTCCCACATCGAATGTACTAACGTTGGATCTGGTCCCATCATCCTTCAGGACCAGTTCTCCATCATCATTCATTTCAACTCCAAACATGTTTCCAGTACCGAAATTGTCCTCGTCCCAAACAATTCCAGAATCTGAAGACGAGGAGAGGGGGGAGTTGGTCACATGCACCCAACCATCCATGATGGTAGAGTTGGTGGGAACAGTGAATCCGTCTACCACTGTTGGGGTGCCATCGCTGTTGATCATCGATGGTCCCGACCAATTGGAAACCCCTGCATAGGATATTGGGGATAGCACCATTAGTAGTGCCATTGCTACTGAAAGTCTTGCGCGTTCACTGGGCATGCTCAGCCTGTAGATTAAGTCAGTTATGAATCAATCTGTGCAAGTCTCAGAGGGTGGTTGTTTTCTTTGGAGCCACTGGGGGGAATTGAACCCCCGACCTTCGCCTTACCAAGGCGACGCTA
>CAZPNT010000084.1:0-5736 GCA_964588055.1 uncultured Candidatus Poseidoniales archaeon
TATCAGCGATGAGGCACCTATCCTAAGTCTGCTTGCCCCAGAAATCGACTCATCTCTGTCCATCACAATTCCGACCAACCTCTCGGCATCCTCCTTTCTCGAAATCCCACCTGACAACTTTACTCCTGGCCTGCCATCGAACGAAAGGCAGTGCCTGCTGACCTCCTCAGCCAGAACCTTCGCATGCTCATCAGAGCAGGTGCCGCGCTTCCCGGTGCAGGTCTTGACGAAGTCGGCCCCCGTGGAGAGGGCCATCCTTGTGACGGCCCTGAGCCCACGCTCCTCCAGAAGTGGGGATTCGACTATCACCTTCAGGACCAACCCCGACGACGCCTCTCGCATGGCTATCAGCTTCGCCAGCTCTTCCTGTCCCGGGAAAGAATCTGAGTCCCTGGGCTCCAGAACGCAGTCGATCTCGTCAGCCCCACTTGAGACGGCCTCTTCGACAGCGAGGTAAACATCCTCTGGAGATTCGGTTCCCTCGGGGAACCCCCCAGCGACAACAGCTATCGCAACCCCATCTTCCAGGTGACTTCTGATGAATCGTGCGTGTTCTGGGAAGACGCAGACCGCTGCTGACCGCTGCTCATTGGCAACACTGCAAAGGCCAATCAAATCATCTTCCGTAGCATCTCTGTCCAACAGGGTCAGGTCAATCAGTTCGAGGATGTCCCTCGTGTCCATTGCCCCACTCATCCGTGATGACTCTCGAAGTCCAACATGAAGGATGCTAGGGCTTCCACGCTCTCGATGGGGCACCCGTTGTACAGACTGGCTCTGATCCCTCCTACGCTTCTGTGCCCCTTCAGGCCCCCCATGCCACTGCTCCCTGCCTCTTCTAGGAAGACATCCTCCAGGCTTTCGTCGGCCAGCCTCCATGTCACATTCATCATCGATCTGCAACCATCACCCGCATGCGGCCTCCAGAAGTCGCTTGAGTCTAGGATATCATAGAGAATGCCTGACTTCTTGCTGTTCCTATCTATTGCCCCCTCCAAGCCACCGTTCCTTTCGACCCATGCGAGAACCCTGTCTAGAACGAATATGCCGAAGGTATTAGGCGTGTTGAACATCGACCCCTTTGAGATGTGCGTCTGGTAGTCCAGCATTGTGGGCAGCCCCTCCTTGCACCTGCTAGAGGCCCATGGGGAGAGGATAACCACCGTTACCCCGCTGGGCCCCAGGTTCTTCTGGGCACCAGCGTAGATAAGGTCGTGCTCGGAAACGTCAATCCTGGCTCCGCAGATGTCCGAGCTAGCATCCACGATCCTAGGCTTCCCATCACTATCAGGTAGATGGTGGAACTGTGTTCCGAATAGCGTGTTGTTCGAGGTATAGTGCAGGTACTCAGCACCTTCTCTGACGGAATATTCACCATCATCAGGTACGCTCCTGAAACCACTCTCGGAATCATCCCAAATTGCACTGGCATCCCCTACCCTATTGGCCTCGGCAAGTGCCTTCTTAGCCCAAATCCCTGTAACCAGGTAGTCAGCCATCCCGCCCTCGCTCATTAGATTGAGAGCACTCATGTAGAACTGGGTCGAGGCCCCTCCTTGGAGGAACAGGACCTCGTACTCTTCGGGAATGTCAAGTATACTCCGCAGCCGGGCCATCGCCGAATCTATGACTTCCTGGAAGGTCTGGCTTCTGTGTGATACCTCCATCAATCCGAAGCCGCTACCGCTCAGGTTGGGGAGGGACTCTGCTACTTCTGCCACCACCTCGAGAGGTAGTACGGCAGGGCCCGCGCCGAAGTTGTGGATGCGACCCGATGGCCCCATGTCCATACGGGGCCACAGGAGGTCTTTCAGGCCATCGGAGGAGCAATAGGGTTCATTTCTCGCTGTCCTGCCGCCGGTTCGTGCTCCGTATCGGCCTAGTGATGCTTCAAGGCGCCCGCCACTCGCATATCGCTGCCCTCGAGAGGGCTTCACGCGAGACCGGGATAGGGATAGATGTCCACGAGCTGAGGAAGGCATCTGACCTACAGTCCTCAGATCCCCATGCTATTGTGATGCCCGGGGGGGAGTCCACGACCATGAGGCTCACAGGTAACGACCCAGCCTCTAGCCTGTTGCCGGCTGTTTTCAAGTGGATAAGAGGGGATGCCGAAAGGCCGGTACTCGGGACCTGCGCCGGGGCGATCCTCCTGGCCGAGCCAGGCGACGGGGGAGGCCCCCTGGTCGACGCCTCGATAGAGAGGAACGGTTTCGGCACTCAGGCAGATTCGTTCCAGTCAGGGATAGACGCGACGGCACTGGGTCGGGAATTCCCAGGGGTTTTCATCAGAGCACCCCGATTCTTGGAGACTGGGGCCAAGGCCCAGGTCACGGCTAAAATAGGCGATGAGGTCGTTGGCGTGATGACGCACAACCGCATGGCCCTATCCTTCCACCCGGAGCTTTCAGGTGACTCGGGCTTCCACGAATGGCTCCTGCGTACTGCGGAGAAACTTGAGGCGGACTCCAAATGATGAATCTCCCACAGATTCCCGATCTGGCAGAGGCGCCTGAACTCTCAGACACTGAGGGTTGTATCCAATGTCAGATGGGCAGCAAACTGGTGCTCTTCATCACCGGCAATTGCCACTGGCAGTGCGACTACTGCCCCCTATCAGAGACTAGAAGGGACATCGACTGGATGTTCGCCAACGAGAGAAGGTGCGAGACCTTCGAAGAGGTCATCGAGGAGGCCCGAGCCATGAGGGCCACCGGAGCCGGAATTACCGGTGGAGACCCTCTTATGGCCAGGGAGCGAACATTGGAGGGAATATCCCGGCTAAAGTCTGAGTTTGGTACCGGATTCCATCTCCACATGTACACGAGCATTCCATTCAACCCCGAACTGGCTAGCGAGTTCGCAGATGCAGGGCTCGACGAGATACGCTTCCACCTCCTGGGCTTGGACGCAGAGAGATATCGTTCTACCATCTCGGCTTGTTCCGAGTCGGGCATGCTAACTGGGGTGGAGATACCCTGCGAGCCAGACAAGAGGGACGAGTTGCTCTCTCTACTGGAGGAACTACGCTCACTCGACGTCTCATTCCTGAACCTGAACGAGCTTGAGATCACCGTGGGTAATCATGAGAACATGGAGCTCAGAGGGTTCAACCTCTCTACGGAGATTACTGCAGGTGCCTCTGGATCCAACGAACTAGCGCTGGAGATGAAGTCTCGAGTACATGCCGCAGAGCAGGGCCTGCCGGACCCATTGGACGGGGAGATTCGGGACCCATATGGATTCCATCTCAAGTTCTGCACTGCAGTATTCAAGGACGCGGGCCAACTCAGGAGGAGGTTCCTCAGGAGGGGGGAGTCGACCATCTCTCCCCATGAGGTACTGACAGAGGACGGCACCCTGATATTCGGCGCAATCGACGCCGACGAGGAATCGAAGGACGATTGGATGGCTGAAATCGCCGAGGAGACCGGACTCCCGAGGAGGTTCCTGCTCTGGGACGAGGAGAACCAGAGGATCGAGATCCCCCTGGTCATAGCAGAGGACATAGCAGAGGAGATAGATGATCCCGTGTTCATGATCGAGGTTTTGCCAACTCATGAGAGGACCGAGGTCACAGCAGTCCGTCTGAACGGAATTGACTAGGAGTACGGGCGCCCATGAAGAACTCCGGACACAGACTTGGAGCCTCTGGGACGCCTTCAGAGAATACTATCGAGGGGTATCGCAACTCCTCCAGAAAACCGGAGAGGAGGGACTTCAGGTACTGGGAGTTCGACATCCGTGAGTCCTCCGACGGAATCGTCTTCGTGTTTCATGACGATACAATAGAAGTCAGTGGAAAGCAATCTGAGACATCCGGGATGAGATTTTCTGAAATAAAGGAGGCAGGACTGATTAGGGGGATATCGATACCACTCTTCTCTGAGGTTTGCGAGCAACTCGGCGGAGTCGAGGAGTTGGTGATGGTGGAAATAAAGCACCTAAGCACCGAGAAGGCCAGGTCCGAGGTGCTGGAAACCCTTCAAAGAAGAGGAAACTGGAAGGCCATGGCAACCCCTGAGAGGTTCTCCAGGACCTTCCCCCTCGACATCCGCGACCATTGGGGTGACAGGTTTCAGTCGGCAGGGGTCGAGCTAGTCAGAGTAGGTCGACACAGGGTGAATCTGTTCGATGCATGCAAGTCACGGATGCGGTGGCTCTTCGCCCAGCCCAGATGGCTGTTCGGCATGTGAGCTCTCCTCAAGTTGATATGTCCCCGACTCCGAAACGTTCCCGTGCCAGTCAGGAAGCCAGACCCCGAGAACTCTCAGGTCAACCCCTACCGAAGGCTCTCTGCTTCCCAGGTCAACGCATGGAGGAAATGCCCCAGACTGTGGTATTACGGGTGGATGGTACGGCTAAAATCGCCCCTTCCTCCACAGATACTACGGGGAAACGCCGTCGAAGAGTGCGTATGCAGGGTTCTCCGGGAGTCTCCCACACTGATGACTGCCGACTCCCGCTCCTCGATGACATCGCCCCTTGCCGAAGACGGGTCACCTGACTGGGACAGTCAGGACTACTGGGTCGGCCCCGGCCTTTCAGCCCTCGATCCATCATCGGTCCCATCGGACCGAAACTCCCTCCACTCTTGGGCCTCTTCGAGGGCAGACGCACACTTCGAGAGGTGCTGGGAGTCTGCCATTGGAGACTGGGAGGCCAGTCCAAACAGGGTCGGATCAGCGGACGACGTTGACAAGCAGGAGGGGAGGGATATGGTGGAGGCGGCGATCAAGCTCCACCTTGACGAGGTCCAGTCATGCCTCGAGTCAGAAGGTGGGGCGGGCCTCGAGGCCTGGAGGTCCGGTCACAGGGGCCAATGGCCCGCTCCCGATGGATTCCCCCGCAAGTGGGATGAGCCGCATCCGGCAGCGGGGAGTGGCCCAATGACTTGGGCCGAGGCGTGGGAGGTGGCTAGGCCGTGGTTCGTTGACCCCGATGCCAAGTCGTTCACGCAAACAAGCGCTCACCCAGGAGAGTGGTTCCAGGGGGAGTACGACATGGTATACCGCTGGAGTGGAACTCCCAAGATCGTCGACCTAAAGGCATCAATCGGGAAGGGGGATCGTTCCGGTGACTACCTGGACCAGCTGCGTATGTACGCGTGGCTCTGGTGGGAGACCCACGACAGGGAAGAGGAGGTAGCAGGCCTGGAGATATGGTACCTGGGGACTGGGACTGTGAAGCAAGTCGAGACCCCATCAGAGGAAGAGATGGACTCCTTGAACTCCGAGCTGGAGAACCTCTACGGGAAGATCCACTCTAGGGACCCCGGCATCGAGGAGTGCCCCCCTGACCCCTCTCCACTGCGATTCTTCGAGAGAGGAGGGGTTCCGTCCGAGACGCCTACTCACCCAGATGAGAGGGCGCGTTGCACCAACTGCGACTACAGGGGAATCTGCGATGGCTCCGATCACGATATCGATCTGCCCCTAGAGATTAGGGTTGAGAGGTTCGGGCATGCTTGGCCCGTGACCGCGATAGGAGAGATAGAAACCCGAGCAAGCGTTGTCGGAGATGTGGTGGGCCTGCAAGGACCGGAGATTCTCGATGACGGCTCTATCAGCCTGGAGTTCACGCTCCAGGACGGCTATGACAGGGCCCGCGTCAGGCCCTCAAGGCAGGGCAACCCAATTCAGGTTACCAGGAGGATATCGGAGGGATCCCGCGTCAGGGTGGACGAAGGGATGCCCTCTCTCTGGAGGGGGCAGTTGCAGATTGACCTCGACGGCA
>CAZPNT010000085.1:0-5578 GCA_964588055.1 uncultured Candidatus Poseidoniales archaeon
ACGTATGCCTTGATACCTTCCTTAGCATCCTCCGATTGGAACAGGTCAGATTGCAACTCTCTTTCAAGAGCAAGATGGTACTCTAGTGGAATCTCCATTCCGCTCTGTACGCTTCTCTTGATGTTCCCTATTGCCTTTGAGGCTGCAAACGGCAGTGAGAACCTCCCAGCGTAGTCAAGAACGTCCTGTCTGAACTCATCAAGGCTCAACGAATCGTAGATGTCATGGACCAGGTCCATTTCCTTTGATTCTTCGAAGGAGAACTTCCTCCCTGTCACCATTATTTCCATCGCCTTCGCCTTTCCGACAAGTCTCGATAATCTAGCCGTGCCACCGGTTCCCGCCAATACTCCAAGTGCGACCTCTGGCAGTCCCACCTGGTAGTTGCCCTTTCTCCCTATCCTAATGTCGGCGGCCATTGCGATTTCCAGCCCGCCTCCGACTGTGTGGCCGTTAAGTGCAGCAATCACTAGCTTAGGGGTCTGCTCCAAGCGAGAAAGAGTCTCGTTTGCGTGAAGACAGAAGAAGTACTTGTACCTGGGAGATAGGGTATTCAGATACTTGATGCTAGCACCAGCTGAGAAGAATTTCTCCCCGTGTCCTGTGATCAGAATTACCGATATATCGTCATTGAACCTAGCTTCAAGTATAGCATCATCAATGTCGTGCCACATCTCTCTAGTGTAGGTGTTTACGGGAGTATTGTCCCCCTCGAGCGGCTCTCCGGCGGAATCAGAAATCAGCTCGATTATCGCTACTCCGTTTTCTGTCTCTCCATAGTTTACGAGACGGTTCTTCATGGGCTTAAGTTCTGGCCACGATGTCATGGTCTCACGACTTAGTTCAGCCATATCAACCAAACGGAGCCAATACTAGGCTATGCATCCGACTCTTTGAAGGACAGAGAACCACCCTTGCTCCTTACAGATTTCCACTGCTCACGAACTTTCTCAGCCTCAATGCTTGGATTCCATGAATCTCTCTTTAGAGATCTTCTGAAGGGCATCCTATGTACTATCCTACCGTCCGACAATTCTTTCTTCCTTAGCATTCCAATCTTTACAATAGGCCACAAACCCCTTCTGAATAGGCCGGGTTTGTACAGCCAACGCATGAAGTTCAATCCGTCCCCGCTCCTATCCTGGTCCCTCATCCACTGGTTTGCCACCATCTTGAACCCTCTGTCTCCTACCCTGTTCATCAGGAAGCGATTTATTGCACTAGCCTTTACAAGTGGAACAAGCCTCCTTCGCACCTCTCTCTCGTAGTCGAATTCTCCGAGCAACGACTTTGCTGCTAGAACGCCACTTGTAATCGCATACCTCATTCCGAAACCCCACATGAAGTCCTGAAGTCCACCAGCCTCGCCAACGTATAGCCTTCCTTCGTGTTCATACTTGGTGGGTATTCCGAAGTCACCCTTTCCACCGACTCTCTTTATCGGCCTCCTCTCCAAGTCGTAATTACGCTCATACCATGCTATCGTCTCATCTAGATACCGTCCACTATTCCTCTGCTTTCTCCATAGGCAAGTGCAAATTAGCCCAACACCATCGATGATGATCAAGTATGAGTATGCCCCAGGGGCCAATTTGTCATTCAGTTGGAAAGCCACTAGGTTCTGGTGCTTCGTGTGAAATATTTCTCCATAAGCAACTGCACTCGATTCTCTCGGACCCGCTGCAACTATGTCGCATTCTTCCGCCGATTTCCTGGTTCCATAGTGGATTTTCACTCCACAATCCAAAGCCATCCTCTTGAATGCCTGGTCAATCGTATGCTCTGCAGTGCCCCTCTCAACTACTCTGAAAGCAACGCCATCAGTCTTAGGATTGGTCACAACATCATCAGGGTGTATTAGGTCAATAATCCCGAATGAATCAGACTTGAACTCGCTTGCGTCGAACCCCCATTCTGACAACTCTTCGAAGAAGTCTACCTTGCTAGTCCAATTCTCGATACCTTGGAAGTCTCCATCGAATCTAGCACCGCTGTCCGACCTGATCTCGTGGACGTGCACTTCCTTGCCGGCTTTAGCTAAAATCGTCGCTGATGCAAGACCCGACAGTCCCGCACCTAGGATGTGCACTTCATCGCTCACGGTTTCGCGACCGACTACGTTCGCTTGAACAGTTGGGTCATCCGTCGGTTTCAAGCGAGAAATCCCATGGGGTACTGTGGCCGTCCATATCGAGGTTGACAGTAAATCCCTGGATATCGCCAGACTCAGGGGTATGATAGAATCCAAGGGATGTGGCAGCGTAGTGAGTTTCGTGGGCGTTACGAGGGATTTTGAGGATGGTGTTGCGGTGAAGGGCCTGGAGTTTGACGCATGGGATGACGAACTTCCTAAGGTCCTTCGACGTATTGCAGACGAGGCAATTTCGACTTTCGGAGTCAACTCCGTTGTAATCTCTCACAGAACTGGATACGTTGAACCTGGTGAAGAGATAGTTTGCATCCATGTTGGCTCTCCTCATAGGGCTGAGGGTTTCTCGGCATGCTCTTGGCTAATTTCGGAATTAAAGAATCAGGCCCCGCTATGGAAGAAAGAGCTTAGAGAGGATGGGGAATTCTGGAAGTCAGGGCTCGGATAGATCGTGTAAATCACTAATCTCCAGTTCCGAGCGTCTGAATAGTGGGGACCTTATCCGAGGAGCGGTAAAGTCATGGAAGACAGCTGGTCAGGCATAGTTGATGTGGGTTCGAAGCCAATAGTCGAACGAGAGGCTACTGCTACTGGTTTGATCCTCCTTACTCCTGACTCTATTGATGCAATAGTCAATGGGCGTTCTCCGAAGGGGGATGTCCGTGAAGCCTCCACCATTTCAGCGATTCAGGCCGTCAAAGAGACTTCTCGCACTCTACCACACTGTCACCCTATCCCCATAGAAGGATGCCACGTAGAATGGGGTATAGAGGAAAGAGGGCTGAGGTGCAATGTTACAGTGAGGACCCATTGGACAACAGGGGTCGAGATGGAAGCACTGTGCGGAGTTAGTGCCGGGTTGCTTTGTGCGTGGGACATGTTGAAGCCAATAGAGAAGGACGAAGGAGGGCAGTATCCTGATGTTAGAATTGAGGATATTAGAGTAGTAAGAAAGAAGAAGTCCCACCCACAGGATTGAATTCTAGGACCCCCTCACAAGGCCGTGCCAACGGCGGACCTAATTCCGGATTTTCTCAAGGCCACTGAGGCCGCTGCGATTGCCGCATCAAGTTGGCGAGGCCGAGGGGACGGGAAGGCCGCCGATGGAGCCGCTGTTGAGGCGATGCGTGAAATCTTTGACTCTGTCCCTTTTGATGGCAGGGTTGCCATTGGTGAGGGAGAAAGGGATGATGCTCCGATGTTATGGATAGGGGAGCCCCTTGGGTCCAAGCAAGGGGATCCAGAAGCCCCTTCGATTGACATCGCAGTTGACCCTCTAGAATGCACAAATCACGTTGCATTGGATATTCCGAATGCCATGGCAGTACTAGCCGCAGGACCCCGCGGTTCCCTATTGCATGCCCCAGATTGCTATATGGACAAGATAGCAGGACCCGCAGAGATTTCTGACGTAATTAGCTTGGAGGCAGATGTCGATTACAATATTGAGGGGGCCTCAGAGGCACTTGGAAAGAGCCCGGCTGAAATGCAAGTAGTCGTAATGGACAGACCTAGGCATGTAGTTTTGATTCGTGAGTTGAAGAATCTGGGCATTTCCCCAATCCTAATCGGAGACGGAGATATCGCAGCTGCTCTTAATGCGGCCGACCCAGAATCCGAAATTGATATGCTAATGGGAATAGGAGCTGCTCCTGAGGGCGTGATAACAGCAACCGCTCTGAGGGGTCTAAATGCACCATTTGAGGGGCGACTTGTATTCAAGAATGAAGGACACAGGGAGCGGGCTGAGAAAATGATCGAAGGAGACATCGAGAGAATCTGGTCTAGAGATGAACTATGCTCTACAGACGACTCCCTGTTCATAGGGACAGGTGTGTGTGATGGAAGGGCGAAGGGAGTTGAAGACTTAGGCCACGGTTCCTACAGAGTACATTCCGAGATTATCGATGTAAATTCGAACAACCACTACTTCGCTTCATCAATAGTTTCTAGATAGGTAAACCCACACTTATCCTCCTTGAACTCATTGACGATGGTTTCTTTTCTCATTACTTCCCCCACCCAAAAGAGGAAAGCGGATGGACAAGGAATTGTTGGAAAAAAATGCTAGATTATTGGTTTCTCCTGGAAGGGGAATATTGGCCGCAGATGAGAGCAATGGGACAATGTCCAACCGTCTAGAGGCAGTAGGAGTGGCAGCATCCCCTGAAACTAGGAGGGCGTATCGAACCAATCTTCTTTCTACAAAGGGATACGAATCCGCAATTAGCGGCGTAATTCTATTCGACGAGACCATTCGTCAATCAATGGATGATGGAACCACAATCCCTAATGAACTTTCCAAAAGGGGGATTCTTCCAGGAATCAAGGTAGACACGGGCGCAAAGGAGTTGGCCAATCATGAGGGCGAGAAAATCACGGAGGGACTAGACGGACTGAGGGAGAGATGTTCGGAATACTTCTCTATAGGTGCTAGATTTGCCAAATGGCGTGCAGTAATCCGAATCGATGATGGATTGCCAACCAAAGCTTGTATTTCCACAAATGCCCATGCTCTAGCAAGATATTCTGCAATTTGCCAAGAGCAGGGATTAGTTCCCATTATCGAACCAGAAGTACTAATGGATGGAGATCACGATGCTAGCAGGTGCTTCGAAGTAACAGCAGAAATATTGGATGCCACCTTCTCTGAGTGTGAAAATCAAGGAGTTCATATTCCCGGGGCATTATTGAAGCCAAACATGATAATCGCAGGTAAAGATAGTGAAAATCAGATTTCTCGAGAGGAGGTTGCAAGCCTCACGGTTGAATGCCTCACCAGACATGTTCCGCACGATCTTCCCGGGATTGTATTCCTTTCCGGAGGTCAATCAGATGAAGATGCTACTGCCCATCTAAATTTGATGAACAAGATGACTCCTAACCATCCTTGGGAGTTGTCATACTCCTATGGCAGGGCCCTTCAGTCTGAAGCCCTAACGAAGTGGGCAGAGGACAGTGACGACCCTAACTCTTCGAGCCAGACAGCATTTTCGCACAGGGCGAGAATGAACAGCTTAGCCAGAACCGGTCAATGGAGTCGGGACCTAGAGGCCTAATCAGGCCTTCTCTTCCAATGCACCAGGACGAACCTGCCACACACATATTTCGTATCTTCCAGAGAGTGCACCGCCTCTCTTGGTGGTAGCTACCTTCAGTATGTCCTTGTCCTTGGAAAGGACATTACCTAGCTGCTGTGGGGTCGTCCCATGTCTCATGGTCGAATTCACGTGCTCCAGTATTTCTGTAGTGTTCGCTTCTCCTCTTTCGTCTAGGAATTTCTTGATCTTTTGCCTCAGTCTTGTGGTCCTCATATTTTCACTCTTCTTCTTTCCGGGACTCCCACACTGTCCGCTTTTCTCAGGATAGCGGATGGTAATATAATGCTTCTGTATGTATTTCCTCTCTTTGGTTACAAATAATGACATA
>CAZPNT010000086.1:0-5413 GCA_964588055.1 uncultured Candidatus Poseidoniales archaeon
GAGGAGTACATTCTTTGTATATTTTTTTGTAAAATTCAAGTGCCTCAACTGCCCTATCGCTGTTTACATAACCATCCATGTCATAAGGTTTATTAGGATTTTCGTACTGAAATCCCCAAGCATACATGGCTGCTGTTACACCCATTGTAATCCCTTCAGATCCTCTCTCTGTGTTTATAGCAGCTCCATATCTTTTTTTCCCGTCAATAACACGTCCCTGAAAAAAAGTACAAACGTTATACAGCTGATCCCATGTAGTTGGCACAGCCAGAGAGTAGCCATATTTGTCGCTGAAGGCTTTTTTAAGTTCTGGTTTTGCGAACCAGTCTTTTCTGTAAGCCCATGCTAAAGCATCTCCCATCGCCGGCAAGGCATAATAATTTGGGCTACCTTTAGGCCATGTTGAATACGCATATACAGTAGGGTCAAAGAAATCATCCATTGTGATTCCTTCTTTATCAAAGAAGTCATTCAATTTTACATAATGACCATAGACTGCTCCTGCTCCAATCCATTGACTGTCTCCAATTAAAACATCAAAAGTCTTACCTCCTGAATTCAATTCATTCAACATTCTGTCCGCGAAATTTGGCCAAGGGACGAATTCATATTTCATTTCAATGCCTGTTTCTTTTGTAAAATCTTTTGACAATTCCACAAGAGCATTTGCTGGATCCCAAGCAGCCCAGCCAAGTGTTATGGAGCGTGCACTGGCATTTATGGAGCTGAAAATGATTAAAGAAAAAGCCAAAATGGCTGTTATATTCTTAATATTTTTCATATTTACCTTTTTCGTTTATTTTAAAAAAATATTCCTATTTTGGAATAATACTGGATTTAGTTTTTTGATTATATTTTTTTGCCAGACGGGCAAATACACATTTTAACCATATTTCATTGCAACCTCCTTATTTTAATATTAACAAATAAGTCCTTGGTTTCATGAACCTAGGAATCCTTGATTATGTAAAGACTTCAAAAGTTCTTACCGAAATCATGGGAAAAGTAAATTTTTCAAAATATTTCAACATTTCCATCGCAATGCAGAAGTTAAAACAGGTGCATCCCAATAATTGATAATTTCTTCATCTAAAACTGTAACGGTAATAGAGCAACCGCTCATTTCAAGGGATGTTACATAATTCCCTACTAGGGACCGTTTAATTTTCATGCCTTGATCAGCAAGTATTTTTGCAGCAGAATTGTACATCAGATAGAGTTCCATAGCAGGTGTGCCTCCAAAACCATTTATGAAAAGTAGAACTTCTGATCCTTTCGCAATTTTAAGGTCTTCTATAATTGCAGATATCAAATCATTTGCAATATTATCCGCTCTGCTGAATTCAACTCTTTTACGGCCTGGCTCTCCATGAATACCTACACCCATTTCCATTTCTTTATTGTCAAGTTCAAATGTTGGTTTGCCTGCCGCAGGAACAGTACAACTGCTTAGAGCAACTCCCATAGATCGGGTTTGAGCGTTAACTTTAGTACCTAACAAATGACACTCCTTTAGGCCAGTTCCAGATTCTGCTGCTGCACCAACAACCTTCTCAACAACAAGTGTACCTGCGACACCACGCCGGCCAGTTGTAAATGAACTGTCTTCAACTGCTACATCATCATTGGTCAATATGGATTCATTTGGTATATCGAGCATTTCTGCTGCTATTTCAAAATTCATAACATCGCCTGAATAGTTTTTAACTATAAATAATATTCCTGCTCCGCCGTCAACTAGCCTGGCAGCAGCTTCCATTTGGTCTGGTGTAGGAGATGTAAATACTTCTCCCGGACATGCAGCGTCAAGCATTCCCATACCTACGAATCCTGCATGCAAAGGCTCATGTCCGCTTCCTCCTCCAGAAATAAGTGATACTTTACCCTCAGTCCTACCATCTTTTCTGTAAACAAAACGTGGATCTGGATTGTAAGACACAATTTCTGAATGTGTTGCAGAAAAACCTAAGAGGCTTTCGTTCAATATATTATCAACCTCATTTATCAATTTTTTCATAGATTTACCTATTTTGTTTGGTTAGAAATTTAATTCAAGTTTAGCTTCTTACTTCTTATTTCAGCTTTCAAAGCAGCAACTGAAGATGCATTTACCGAGAAACTACGGATTCCTGCTGCCAACAATTTTTGGGTGTATTTAGAATCACTGGCTATATTACCGCAGACGCTTACTTCTCGTCCTTTTGCTTTTCCATGAGCTGAAATTGAAGCTATCAGTTTCCATAATGCAGGATAGTCTGCCTTGTATAAACTAGATACTGATGGATTATTTCTCGATACTGATGCAAGATATTGGATTAGATCATTAGTCCCAATGCTATAAAAATCCACATCAAAATCTTCTATCTGTAATGCTGCAACAGGGACTTCCACCATCATACCCAATTCTGGCATAGATGCGCTGACACCATTATTATGCAGGTCAGAAATTTCTTCTTTTATCAACTTACGCACTGACTGAATTTCTGAGTTTTCTGTTACCATAGGTATCATGATCTTTACTTTTCCAAGACAACTTGCTCTTAGAATTGCTCTTAACTGAGTTCTAAAAACGCTTTCTTCAGCCAATGAAAGTCTAACCCCTCTTAGTCCAAGATAGGGGTTTATATCTTTTTCCGACGTCAATCCTGGAATAGGCTTGTCTCCTCCGGCATCAAAAGTTCTGAAAGTAACTGGTTTCCCTTTAGCCCAATTAATCAAATTTGAGTAAAATCCAAATTGTTCATCTTCATCAGGAAGATAACCCCTTGAAAAAAGGAATTCAGTTCTTGTTAAACCAACACCATCACAGTAATCTGATGGTAAATCAGGATTTTCTAAGAGATTGTCAACATTGATCTGTACCTCAACCTTAATTCCATCTTTAGAGATTGCCTGCTCATTCAAAAAATCTTTTTCATAAAACTTTCTTTCTTTTAAATCTGAAATTACTTTGTCGTAATATTTCTCAGTTTCCTTATCTGGTTCAATGATAAAATCTCCATTGATACAATCCAATATCACTGGCACATTAGAATTTATTTGGCTTATATCAAGGTTGGTCCCAGTTAGCATTGGGATCCCTTTTGATTTGGCAAGTATTGCAACATGACTGTTGGGACTATTTCTTATTAAAACAATCCCTATACAATTCTCCCAGTTTGTTTCTATAAATTGTGAAGGGGTCAGTTCCTCAGATATTACAATTAAATCATTATGTTTTTTCCCAGTATCATTTGTATTAATAATTTCTGATATTCCATCTCCATTTAAATTTCGGAGTACTCTTAGTTTTAAATCTTTAAGATCCTCAGATCGGGCCCTGAAATAAGAATTTTCTTCTGCTTCATATTCTGCAATCATTTCATTAAGTGCATTATTCCATAAGCTAGAATATGATTCATTCTCATTATTATTGTTTAAAACTTGTGCAAGAAATTCATCGTCTTCAATCAAAGAGATTTGAAACTCAAGGATTTCTCCTTCAATATCCTTTTTCGAATCAATAAGTCTTTGCAGCTGTACTTTGGTTAAATTAATGGCATTAGAAAATGTTTCATACGTTTGTTCTGCGTTATCTGGGAGTGTTGTCAGAGAGGGACCTATACTTAATGAACTTCCAGTAACAACACCTTTACATGCAACTTGGCCAGTGTAAATATGCATTTATTTCTTTAAAAAAATTCAGTTGTTACCAAGATTCACTTTTCAACGAAATCATTTCGTACAAAATTTGTCAACATTTTAACTGCTTCATTAGCATCTTTGCCATCAGCTTTTAAATTCAAAACTTTCCCT
This sequence comes from uncultured Candidatus Poseidoniales archaeon, assembly GCA_964588055.1. Lineage (GTDB taxonomy): Archaea > Thermoplasmatota > Poseidoniia > Poseidoniales > Thalassarchaeaceae > UBA36. Next base: position 3,796 of record CAZPNT010000086.1, read on the forward strand.
TGGCTAGCTTTCAGACCCATAACTTTGACTATGCTTTTTGCGTCTACCCATACAGTTTGTTCCTGAAGTTTAACCTGAATATTTGCCTCAAGAGTTTTTGCTAGTTTAGTAAATTTTACTGCGGGTCTGGCATGTAAGCCAATTTGATGCGAAATTTTAATACTTTGTACTTCTGTTGAAGATGAAATTTCATCAGTTTTCAAATGTTTTTTTTCTACAACATTTTTTACTTCTTCAAGTTTACTTCCTTGAATTGACTCAACACCTGCAATGATAGCTCCTTCAACTAAAGGTGCATCGAGGATTTTTATTTTTTCCTGCTGGTTTTGTGGTAGCATTTCAATTGCTGCTTCTGAACTCATTTCGGCGCTTCCCAGGTCATACAAAAGAACCACTCCTGAATCGGACCATATTTCTTTCAGTCCCTTAAGGATTATTCCCACATCTGTTCCTAACTCACCGTCCGAAGTGCCACCTGCAAATGATATTGGGATTTTTTCTCCGCACATTTGGCGTACCATTTCCGAAGTTCCTGATGCAATTTTATGAGAGTGAGAAACTATCATTATCGCTACATGATCAACCATCTGATATTATCACCCTTGTTTTCTGTTGAACATTTCACAGATAGACTTAATCAATAAGCAGCTTGACATTGCTCCGGGGTCAAGATGACCAATGCTTCTTTTTCCTAGAAAAGATGCTCTGCCTTTTGTGGCTTCCATTTGCCGAGTGAGTTCGAGTCCTTCTTCCGCCTGCTTTACAATATTTTCTAAAAGTTGTTCCTTGCTGTGAAAATTATTTGCTTCTTTATCTAGTTGGCTTAAAACAGGAGCCAATACATCCAACATTGTTTTCTCTCCAATATCAGACTTCCCTCTTTTTTTTACATCTGCAATTCCTGCTTGAAGCATTTTTGTAAGCTCCTTCAAATCGATTCCTTCTTCAGGAGCACATTTGCTCATACCAAGAAACAAACTTCCATACAAAGGACCAGATGCCCCACCAACTTTTGTCAGCATAGTCATCCCTGCCTTTTTTAGTACTTCGCCAAATTTTAATTGAGATAATTCAGAACTGATTCCCATAATTGCCTGAAACCCTCTTGACATATTTATTCCATGATCTGCATCACCAATATTAGAGTCTAATTCCGTTAACAAATCCTTATTTGTTTCAATGCAGTCTGCGGTTCTTGATATAAGTAAGTTTATAAATTGAGGATCTATGGTAAGAGAATTTCCCATGGAATGATAATTTAAATCTCTAATTAATAATTTATAAAAATAGGACGAATACTATGTAAGTTCGAGAATCTTGTCAATGATTTATTTTATTTAATATTTCAAAAACTGATTGTACATAAAATGTTGTTTTTCTTAATAAAAATTTTTACATTTTTAACATTTATATTAATAGGAAATCTTTAGTCAAGCATTTGCCATCTTCCTCCATTAAGGGAAGAATTGACAGCTGCAGTAATGAATTTCATCCCAGCAATACCATCTTCTAATGATGGTACAGGTGCATTTTCCCCCAGATGAGACCAATCTTCATTTCCCCCTTCTCTTCTTTTTAGAATCAAATCTGCAGAATCTGAGTAAATTTGTGCGAAAGC
>CAZPNT010000087.1:0-5405 GCA_964588055.1 uncultured Candidatus Poseidoniales archaeon
GCGCCGCCTCCGCGCCCTCGGGGACGTGAATATGCTGGCCATAGAGCAGTACGACACAGCGTCCTCGAGGATCACCGACCTGATAGCAGATGGAAAATTGCTTAGGAAGAGAAGGGACGAACTCTCGACCATAGCAGACCAACTAGAAGACGAGCGCAAGACCAGACTCCTGAACGTCTTCACCCACGTCAACAACAACTTCCGCCGCGTGTACGGGATCCTCCAGCCAACGGGGAAGGGCGAACTAAAGCTCGAGAACTTGGACAACCCATTCGAAGGTGGCCTTGAGATGGCATGCGTCCCTCCCGGCAAGAGCCAGAATACGAGGAGGACCGCCCTGTCAGGGGGGGAGAAGTCGATGGCAGCGCTGGCACTAATCTTCGCCATCCAGGACTACGAGCCAAGCCCGTTCTACTACTTCGACGAGGTGGATCAGAACCTGGACCCTTTCAACTCCGAGAAGATAGCAGCTCTGTGCAGGATGAGGAGCGGGATGGCCCAGTTCATCATGGTGACACTGAGGAAGGTCAGCCTGACCCTAGCCGATCACCACATCGGAATTACCCACGCAGGCAACGGATGCAGCCAGAGGATCACCGACTTCGACAGGGCAGCCGCATTGGATCTGAGTGAGGAGATAGAGGCAGAGGAGAAGGCAAGGGCAGCCTCGGAGGCAGAGAAGAAGTCCATGCCCGAGCTCCCTGCTCCCAAGGACATGCCAAGGACCCCAGAACCACTGCCGGCACCACCCAGTCTGGGAGGCCTGGCCGAAAGAGCCGGAGTAGAGGTGCCCGACAGTGATGGTCCAAATGACTCCGAAGAGGAGCTTCAGGGCCTCAGGGAACGTACTGATGAGGTGTCCGAGGTCATCGACGCCGACTCCCACGAGGCCATCGATGATGCCGAAGAAGAAGCAATCCAACCAGAAATCGAGACTAGTGAGGAAGCCAGATGATATTCGGAGAGCAGATGAGGGACGACGTCGTCCTTCGCCTCCTAGAGGGCCAGCCAAACCTAGAGACCAGCAAGTTCCTAGACAGGCTAATGGAACTGTCAACGCTGGAGGAGGCTGAGCACCAGTTCCTAGTCGACCCGTTCGACAGGTCGGTCGCTCTGGTGTTCCAGATGTTCCAGTCGAGCGACCTGGACCCGTGGGACGTCGATTTATCCAGTTTTATCGAGATGTTCAACGAACGAATCGAGAAGGCCGAGAACATAGATCTCCCATCCTGCGGACGAATGATTAGGATGGCATGGTCCATCCTCAGAGGGCAGGCAAACTCACTTATCGAAAGGCAGGAGAGGGCGATGGACCTCGAGGAGGAATTAGACTGGGACTTCGAAGGCGGCTGGGAGGCAGACTTCGACGATGCCGAGTACAACTTCTCCCTAGGGGTGATGTCCGGGGCCGCCGACGACGCCCTGCCTTCTATCTTCGAGGGGAGGATTCACCGAGACGAGGGCAGGCCAGTCACCCTTGGAGAGCTCCTAATGGGTCTACAGGACGCCAGCAGGATAGCGGAGGAACAGAGGACAAGGGAGAGAATCGCCAAGGAGCGTAGGGAGGCTCACGACAAGGCGAGGGCCAGATTCAGCGGAAGCCTGCACGTGGAAGACCTCGAGGGTGACCTGAGGAGGACGTGGGAGGCACTGAAGATCAGGACCGCGGAATCAGGCTCCATCGCCCTCTCCGATATAGCCGACGAGATGAACAGGAAGTCAATCAGCCAAGGCCTCTCCGAGGAGGAGGCGATGACCGAATCACAGGTCACAGCCTTCGTCTCAACGCTGTTCCTTACCAACAGGGGTTACATCTCCCTGGGACAAGAGAGCGGTTACAACGGACAGATAGTCCTCCAGGATCTGTGGGGTGGTTCAGAGGACTACGATGAGCTAACCCAGAGGCTACACCCAACCACAGATTCTATGGAGGCTAAGAATGTCTGATCCCCAGTTGCCGACAGTCCTCGAGGCCATACTATTCGGAGCTGGCCGATCTATGTCACTAGAGGAGCTCTCCGAGATGCTGGGAGAGCCCAAGGGAGTAATCCACGTAGGCCTATCCGACCTGAGGAAGGGCCTCGCCCAGAGAGAGGGTAGCGCCATCCAGCTGACCGACGTCTCAGGGAGGTGGATCATGGAGGTCAAGCCAGAGCTATCCTCCTTCCTCCCTGAGACGTTTAGGGCGGACATCCCCCAGAGGCTCCTTCCTGCAGCAGCCCTAATCGCTTACCATCAGCCCATGGCGCAGTCCCAACTAGTTGACATGCTAGGGCAGAGGGCCTACGACCACGTCCGCGACCTCTCGGCCATGGGACTCATAGACAGGAGGAGGGATGGGCTGACCCGCAGACTAACCACGACAAGAAGGTTCGCCGAGTACTTCGGATGCCCCGAGGTCGAGTTCAGGAAGGTCCGAGCATGGTTCAGGACTGAGGCCAGCAAGCTCGGGCTCTCCAGTGCAGAGCTGGCCGCGTCCCTAGCCCCCGACGAGCAGATGACGATATCCGAGTTCTCCGAGGGGGATGCCCCCGAGGTGGAGCAGGAGTGGAAGAGTGACTAGTTGCCCTTCGAGAACCAGCTGTCGTAAACAAGGGCCACCTCAAGAAGAACCAGCATCGGACCGCCCACTAGGAACAGGGATATGGGGTCCGGCGGGGAAATTAGGGCACCAAGGAAGAGAGCTGCGAACCAAATAAGCCCCCTGTTCTCAACTATTGCTTCCCTGCTAATCAGTCCGGCCCTAAGCAGAAGAATCGTAACAATCGGAACCTGGAAGCCTAGGACAGAAGAGAAGTACAACCCCGTGACAAATCCTACCCAAGACTGAAGCTGCCACGTGTTTAGGAGGCCAGATGCCTCGGAGTCATTAGCCAGATACTCCAGCAGGAAGGGGATCAGAACATTATGGGCATAAGCAAGGCCCATCCCGCCCAGTGCCAACATCATCGCCAGTGCCATGACTGTCCTAGAAGCACCCGCACTGCTTGTAGCTCTAGAAGCTGCATCTGAGAAGGCACCTCGGCCCACCCAAGCAAGGTCCAGGACTACCGTGGCGACCAACATTCCGAAGGCGATTTGGGCGGCAATCCTTAGTTGCAGCAGTATCACCTCAAGAGGCTGGAGTATTATCACCTCTACCCCTTCAGGGACGTATCCTTCAGATTCCAGTAGCCATTGTATGACCTCTCCCCCTATGGGGTATCCTGCCACGAAACCTATGGTGAAAATACCAAGGTACAACTTCCTTCGCTTGTCGATGTGCGGAATAATCCTTTGGAAGATCTCGCTGTCAAATGCGCCCAACAGCCCCTCACCCATGTCACAGGGATAGGCATCACATTGGTGAATTCATCGATAGGACCTCATGACTTTCTGAGTATTACTGTCAGGACGTCTTCGTCCTTCAGTCGGTGATCCAATCCGACTCTCTGCCAGTCGAATTTAGCACTTGGCCCCTTCACCCTTGCATAGCGGAACTTCCTCAGAAAGTCCCGATGCAGTTTGACACAGACGTCCCTCACTGTGGAAGTGTCCTTAATGATGAGTGGCTCGACCATATCGGCCTCTTGTCCTTGTGGTTTAAGGAAAATAGACATGAAGCCCAGGTTGTCGAAAATGAAGTCCTTCATCGCCTCGATCCCCTCTCCAGTCTTGGCCGAGACGTTGAGAACGGGCCATCCCTCTGGGAGCCCGTCATAGACCCTCTCCAGATCCTCTTCATTAGCTAGGTCAATCTTGTTCACAACGACTACAGATTTGCTGTAAATTCTATTTCCAGCTAGAGTGTCAACAATGTGGTCGTCAGTGACATCCGTTCTCAGGGTCACTGTGGCCGAGACTATTCCGAAACCCCTGATGATGCCCTGGATCTCCTCGTCGCTCATGTTGGTCTGCTCCAGGGTGGAGCGGACCTCTATCCCTCCCCTCCTAGTCCTGGTTACGAAGACTTGCGGGGGCCTCTGATTCAACCTCATGCCGGATTTCCACAATTCGTCATCGAGGATCTTGAAGTGAGACTTCTGGAATGGGTCAATCACGTATAGCACCATGTCCGAGCCCCTGATGACGTTCAGGATCTCTTTCCCCCTCCCCTTTCCCTCTGAAGCCCCCTTGATCAGCCCCGGCAAATCTAGGATCTGAATTTTCGCACCTCTGTGGTCCATTACACCAGGGATGCATGTCAGTGTGGTGAATGCAAAGTTCCCTGCTTCAGACTCCACCTCTGTAAGTTGTGAGATCAGGCTCGACTTCCCGACGCTAGGGAAACCCACCAATGCCACCGATGCATCGCCCGACTTCTTTACCTCGAACCCCTGGTTGCCTCCGCTAGATCTAGAATGGGCAGTGGCCTTCTCCTGCTTCTGCCTCAGTGCGGCGATCTTTGCCTTGAGCTTCCCTATGTGTCCCTGAGTTGCTTTGTTGTACTTCGTCTTGGAAATCTCTTCCTCCAGGGACTTGATTTGCTCGTCAATCGTTGCCATCCCCAATAACCCCCTAGCTTCTTTCTGTGTCGGTGGCGCGGCCCCACATTCTTGAATTCGGTGGAAAGTTAGCACCTGAATCCATCGAGCGAGGGTATTTGGACACTAGCGGGTCATGGGATTCATGGTCGATGTAATCCTCCATCTTGTCGATCGAGGTCTACTCGACGAACTCATGTCCATGAGGGTGGAGGAAATATCAACTGCGATGGAGGAAGAAAGCCTCAGGGGATCTAGGCCAGAGGCCGACCCTCGCTTCCACAGGGACTTCGATGTCGACCTAGAGGGAGAGGCGCTAGAGCTGATTGACGACTCGGAAGGGCTCGGAAAAGGGGCCAGTCTGGCCGAGGAGGGAGCAGACTCCGCGACGGACCTAACGCTCCTACTTGCCCGATGGTGCTCGACATCGCAATGGACGTGCTGGGACGCCCGTCTTTTCCTGTACGTAGAACCTTTCATAGAATCGCCAGTATCTGGTCCCGATGCTTTTCTGCACCATGGAGTTTGGGAGCAGTTCTCGGAAGCCCTTTCAAGGACTGACAGGTCTTCCTACTCAGAGTCGGTGGTATTGGACTGGATGTCGAGGAGGGAGGAGATGGGGGAGACAATGGAGCCATCCGAAGATCCGATGATCCTTCCCACGATGGAATCTCATAGGACCCTTAGCGACTCCCTTTTCATACTCCTTGAGCAGGCCAGGAATTCAGAACTTCAGCTAATGCTTGGACGAGAATTTCTTGACTCCGGGGAATGGAGGTTAGGAGGGTCGATGATTTCGGAGATATGGGGGGGATTCTGATTGAATTTCCAGATTTCCCAAAGAAAAATATTCATTTCGTCAATCTAAGAGTGGTGGGTCAGCGCTTTCCCCCATTGATAATAATGATTATCAATGGGGGAAAGTGCTGCCCCACCCCTCTT
>CAZPNT010000088.1:0-5376 GCA_964588055.1 uncultured Candidatus Poseidoniales archaeon
CTGTAGTGAATGTGGTAGCATCTACCAGGGTAGCGGAGGAATTGGACCTCCCAGACATAGCAATCCAGTTAAACTGCGAATACGAACCAGAGCAGTTCCCAGGGGTGGTCTATAGGGTAGTAGATCCAAAGCTTGCGATACTCATGTTTAGATCCGGAAGGGCAGTTTGCACCGGCGGTAAGAATGAGGACAACATCCAGACAGGAATAGAGAGGATGATCGGCGACCTAAGAAACGCTGGAATTGAAACTTGGGAATTGAAGGACGTGGAGATAGAGGTCCAGAACATGGTAGCAACATACTCATTGTTCTATCCCGAGGACTACGGAGAAGTCGCAAAGATGGACGACATCAACACCAAGGTAATCGACGAAGAGGGAGGCGGAATCAGAGCAGCAACCGACGAGGAAGTGGAGAACGAGGATCCCAGGATCCGGGGAATCCTTGAAGGAGAGCCTCTAGCAGCTCTACCAAGGAAACTCAATCTGAACAATCTGACATTCCACCTTCCATTTGACAAGGTTGAATACGAACCAGAGCAGTTCCCGGGCCTGATTTACAGGCTAGACTACCCTAGGGTGGTGTGTCTGATTTTCGGAAGCGGCAAGATGGTGATTACCGGAGCCAGGCACAAGGACGAGATTCTCGAGGCCGTAGAGCAGATCAAAGACGAGCTAGCAGATCTCCTCTAGTGTTCAACCAACGTTATTGGGCATGCCTCCTTGCGAATGCCATGCGCGCTGCCTGTCTAACGACTCTGCTGGTGGCCGTGCTTGCCTTGGCACCATTTTCTTATTCTATTTCTTCACCTGATCTTCACGTCCTAAACACGGATCAAGCCGATTCAAATGTCCAGGCAATGACTGCCACCGGGACTGCCGATGTACCTGTATGGAGGGTCAATGACAACTGGATGTACGACGGATTTCTTGATGTGGGCGACTTTGTAGCAGACTCCGGAGTATCCACGAATGTCGAAACCCTTGAAGGATCGCTAGATCGAACAGTGCAGGATATCTACTTGTTAGAAATCGCAGGGAACGAAACTCTCGTCTATGAGGTAGAATCCGTGGGGGAGTACGAATCAGATGGAGTAATTCAGATCGATGGAAACAGTGGTTGTCTCTATGTGGATATGCAGACAACTGAGATAATCAGGGTTTCCGATCTGGCTACCTATTCGCAGGAAGTTACAATTGACGTATACTTCGACCCTCTATTCTTTGGCTGCGCCTCCTGGCTAAGGCAGGACATAGGAGAACTCGTGGTTGAGAATACCTATGAACCCCCATTGGAGAATTACGACTTCCCAATCTCGGTAGGCGAGTCTTGGGGGATGGACTACGAACAAGACACGGATTACAGCGGTACCAGCAATTATGTCGACATTCCGGAAGATTCGAGCGACTCTAACTCAACCAGCTGGGCCGTAGTAAGTCAGGGGAACTCCGGGGTCGCATATCCTGGATGCTACCAGTCATTCAACGTGACAGCATACGACTCTGACGGAGACGAGACTGGATACAACTGGTACTGCCCAGCGGTGCGAGGCGAGGTAAAGAGCTCAATGCAGCAGGCGTTCGGGTTCCTAGCAGTACATGAGCTAGTAAGCTATCAACCAGTCCAGAGAGGCAAGGCGGTTTCTATCGATGTACAGTACCCGCTTTCCCCTACTGACATAGAGATATCCGCTTGGATAAACGTGACTGACCAGGGCCAGGGCGTATCAGGACAAGAGATACAGTTCCGGTACGAGTCAGAGCATCACTTTCAGAACGTAACCACCGATGAAAACGGAACATACCACATAGTATTCAACTCAGGCACTAGTCCTGACGACACCAATGGACAAGGTGAGCTGGGGAGCCACGGACTGATCGCGTGGATAGATGACGAACGCATCCTCGGTGCCAGGACTCTATTGATTGACTCGGAAATTCACGAGATAGACTTGGTCACGAGATCGTCCGCGGTTACCGTTCAGAGGCTCCGTCCGTCTACAGGAAACCAGGTGACTCTGGACTCATCGATTGGTTTTGCTGCCATTTCCGGAGATGTTCTGACCTTCTCTGTACCTGTACTGAATCGCGGACTAATTCAGTCTCCTTACTCCACGATTGTCGTAAGCGCCCCCGATGGTACGGAAGTTTCGGGCACCGTTCCCCCTCTGGGGAGCCTGCAGGAATCTAGGGTACTGGTGAACTGGACAGTGCCAGAGTCTCAACCATTTGGAAACGTGTATCTATTCTTCGAGGTCGACCCCTTGGAGGAGATATCTGAGGACGGCAACAGAACAAACAACCAGGGATCGTTCGTTTTGTACATAGGAGGGCTGCCGCTCGCCTTCCTTTCACACTCCATCGAGGCCCAAACCCACGAGTCAGTGACCCTTGACGCGACCTCTTCTTACGATTCAGACGGAGGCGATTTGGAGTGCGAGTTCCACATCGAGCAAACAGATGGTTCAACTATCCAGTCTATCGATGAAGACTGCATCCTAGAATGGTCTTGGCCTGATGATGGGGTATTCTCGGTCGCGGTAATGGTTACCGACGGCGAGAGTGACGAGTCATCCGCGCAGTCCACAGTCTCAATCCTCAATCGACCTCCGGAGATATTTATCGGAACGGAGCAGGAAGAAGTCGTTGTGACCAACCCAATCACCTTCAGTGTGACGAACAGCAGCGACATCGATACTCTGAATCCATCTGCACCAGTAGAAATTCTGTGGGAGGCACAATGCTCTGAGGGGCAAGTCGGACAATCTTGTACGGTTATTCCCATGGTGGAGGGAAACCTAACAATTTCAGTCGCGGCAACCGACGACGATGGTGCCACCACCATGGCTCATCACTCGGTTCTCGTGACCAACATAGGGCCATCCAACCCTATCGCGGAACTTTACATGGGGGAGACTAGAATTTTCCCCGATAGCAGAGGGGTTTTCACTGTACTGGAGGGGGACGAGGTAACATTCTGGGGCCAGGCCGACGACTCTTCAAACGACCTCGAATCCCTGAATCACGTTTGGAAGCCAGATGCAGAGGATATGCCAGAACTAAATTTCTCCAGCTTCGGAGAATTGAGCACACTTTCCGGAATATCCTACAACACCTCTGGCATGCATCTGGCAACCCTTCAGGTATTCGACGACGATGGAGAGGCAACTGAGGTGCTGATCGTGCCAATCCAGGTTGAGAACGTGGCTCCTGAGATTTCCCCGATTACCACTATCCTTGGCCAGTTTGAGGAGGACGAGGACTTCACAATTGAACCTGAGGTAATTGAAACCGGAACTGACTCCGAGAGGCTTGTGTACTGCTTCGATCTGAATCCCGCCGTTGACTCGGACTCTGACGGACTGTTCGGAAACGACTGCGACGTCCCATCCCCCTCCCTTGTCCACTCTTGGCCGGACTCAACCACCGCTCCTGATACAATCATCTTCCACGTTACAGACGATGACGGTGAATCTGCCTCGCTAGAGTTCTCGTTCTCCGTGGTTAATTCCCCTCCAGCGGCTTTCGCCTCTGCTAGCGTTTCGAACCCAACAGAAGGAGATTCGATCGTCCTTTCGGCCAATGGTACCGTAGACTCCCAAGCAGATATGGATTCACTGGAGTTCCACTGGGACATCGACGTCACCGTGGACTCTGACGGCGATGGAGACCCAGCAAATGACATCGATTACACGGGCAGGTGGATAGAGTTCTCCTACGACTCAGGAGGGCCCAAGAAGGCAAAATTAACCGTACTTGACGATAGCTCCAGCCACTCGGTAACCATGGATCTAGAAGTAGCAGATGCGCCCGAGACATTCTCTGAAGCATTGATGTCAAACCTAGCCCCACTTATTTTCGCCCTGATAGCAATCTCAGTAGGTGCTTGGGCAGTAATGAGAAACCCGACCAAGGGTCACCTCGATGAGCCGAAGGGAAATCAGGGCATAGATTTCGATGCAGCATTCGACGAACCCGACCTCCCAGCCGGAGACTCGACCGAGATGTTCGCACCTCCAGAATACAGGCCATCAGAAGAGACCTCCATCTTGGATGATCTGGATGAAGTCCTGGGAGAGCTGACTGGGAGGAAGACTGACACTCCAGATGTTCCTGAACTACCATCGGCACCTAGCCTGGACGACACAAACAGCAACTTGGACCAAGAAGACATCGAAGCCCTCTTTGAGGAGTAGCTCTCGGCCGGACCGTGGTCAATCTATTCCGGCTTCTAGGGCTTCCTAATCCTAACACTACTCCCAAAGCCAGGCTAGGTGGGGGTTTGAGGGCCACTGAACCGGGCCCCAAGGCAGGCAATAGGTTCCATGATCTAGGGGAGTCGAGGTGGTCGGAGAGGACAGAGAGAGTCACAGACAGGCCCTCAAGGAGAGTCATCTACATGGAGCCAGATGGATTGCATCGGCTCCAATTGGAAGGGGTTGAGGGCAACCTTTCCATGGGGGACATGGTCATCGTCGACCTCAGCTCTCTGAATCACATGCCGAGCCAGCAATCTGTCTGCTCAAGGAGGGCGCAGGATCTTGGGGACAGGACCAATCTCCCGGTCTTCGCCTTGAATGAGGATGACACCCTGTTGATGATTGCGGGGGCCAAGATGAGAGTCGACACCCACAAGCACAGGCTCGGATTTCCATCATTGGACCGAGCCATAGAGAACTAGCACCCAGCAGAAGCGACCTCGGGCCTCCTCTATTCTTCTTCCAGCCATTCGTCAAGATCGCCATTCGAAACTTCCATCACAGCATGCTCGGTGAAATCGCGGTAATTTTCCCATTTCGAGATCTCTTCCTCAGAGTCCCCTCTGTCCTTCTTCCTCTGTATTGAGTCGTTGGCATAACTTACGCATTTGCGAAGGAAGGAAGTTACCAGGGAACGACGCTCTTCCAAGCTCATTCTATCCGACCTTCAACTCCTCAATTAGAGATTCGACGTGCCCCTTGGTCTTCACCCCGTAACCAGCCCAGGCAATTTTGCCATCGGGCCCGATTGCGAAGGTTGATCGAAGAGTCCCCATGTACGTTTTCCCGTACATTTTTTTCTCCCTCCAAGTTCCATAGGATTCGTGGAGTTCAGCCCCCTCGTCAACTATCAACTCGAATGGAAGCTCATGCTTGTCTATGAACTTCTGATGTGACTTCGCACTATCCGTGGAGACCCCAATGACTTTCCAAGAGCTATCTTCGAATCTTCCGAAGTTGTCCCTGAAGTCACATGCTTGAGTAGTGCATCCCGGAGTATTGTCTCTAGGGTAGAAGTACAAGATGACTCCTTTGCCGGAGGACAGAATCTCAGAAAGCGAGATTTCCTCTCCATCAGTTACTTCGGCGGTGAAGTCAGGAGCCTCATCTCCAATTGC
>CAZPNT010000089.1:0-5270 GCA_964588055.1 uncultured Candidatus Poseidoniales archaeon
TTGTCAATAGTTGATCCAAATGACCCGGAACTCGCACTGTTACGAGAAACTTGGCTAGAAGAAGAGTAGTCAGAACTCACCACAAACGGGACAGAATTGCAAATCACTGAGTTTCTCTGCACCGCATGAATGGCACTCACCGGATTTTGTCACGGGTTTAACATCAGAATTCGTCTGTACCCGAACGGATTCATCTCTTTCAACAAATGGGGAGTTCGATTGGTCGAGTCTACTGAGAAGCTCTCTGTACCTTACTACCTCCGAAATTGCAATCTCGATTTGCAGAGTCCTGCGGCCCCTGTCTTCCTTATCATCCAACATGGATGCATTGGCTAGTTCGGACTGGAGCCATCGCTGGAATCTCTCAAGTTCGGATGTGTCAACCACGTTATTTCGACAAAGCATTAGGGTTAAACTGTATGTATAATTTGAAAATGTTAGAATACGAGGCTTCTGACATTCAATTCTGAAATGGTGACCAGAGTGGCAATAAAATTGGGCGGAGGCCTAATTACTGACAAGCGTTCAATGAAGAGGTTCGATTCTGATTCTGTCGAAAGGGTTGCCGAATCACTATTCTCAATTACTAAGATGGGAGTACCAATTATTGTAGTTCACGGAGCTGGATCTTTTGGCCATTTACTAGCAAAAAAATGGTCGATATTAGATGGAGTTGACGAAAAGATTTCCGAAAGCCAACGAATTGCGGTGGAGGAAATACGTGCAGATATGAGAGAGTTGAATAGAATGGTAATTGAAAGGTTCGAAAAGATCGGATTGGAATCTGTAGGACTGCCACCCTCTGATTGGGCAACCGGAACTGGAGCAAGTTTCGAAGGTGACGTCTCTCTTTTTGAGAGGGAGAATTGGGAGCCGATTCCAATTGCCTTCGGAGACGTTGTGGAAACTAATGATCACCGAGAATTTGGAATACTATCTGGAGATGACTTGATGCTCAGGCTTTCGACAGAATTGAACGTATCACATTGCATTTTCTTGATTGGAGATGCTGAAGGTGTTTTGAGTGGGCCACCCAATAAGGATGGTTCGGAACTGATTGGTAAATTTGGAGAAGGGTCGGACATTCATGGCCCTCACGACTCAGAAATAGACGTTACAGGGGGAATTGGGCTGAAGATAGAAAGAGCTAGGACAATTGCAAGAGATGTTGATGATGTATGGATTCTCGATGGACGCAGGCCAGAAAGAATCCTAGAATTATTGACTACAGGAGAAACTAGGGGAACGAAGATTCTGCCCGGTTGAGTCTTCATATATGCGCCTCCTTCCGGTTGGCATGTATGTCTACGGGTGACGGAAACCTCGATGACCATGATGCTATTCAGTCCGAGATGATGAGCGAGATGTGCCTAATGGTCGACTCAGAAGACAAGGTTATTGGATCGGAGTCCAAACTAGTTTGCCATAGAAATAATGGCATCAGGCACAGAGCGTTCAGCGTTCTAATATTCGATTCCCAAGATAGGTTATTGGTTCAGAAGAGATCTTCTGAGAAAATCACTTTTCCAGGAGTCTGGGCAAATAGTTGCTGCAGCCATCCACTCGACTTGGGGACGGAGAACGATGGGGCAGATGGAGTGGTAAATGCCGCAAAGAGGAAGTTGGAACAGGAACTTGGGGTTCCAACCAAGGAGTCTGCTCTCTGGACGTTCCATCACATTGGAAGAATGGAATATTCGTGCAGATGGAATGAAGATTGGATTGAGAGGGAGATTGATCACATCATGGTGGTTCGTGCAGACGCCAATATAGACCACAATCTAAACGAGATTTCAGACGTACTCTGGGCCGGACCCACTGAAGTCAATAAGATGATGGATGGTGAAGGGGAATGGGGGGGTGAAGTAATTGCACCTTGGTTTCGATTGATTTGGGAAAATTATGTCACTCCGAAAAATTTTGATTTTGATTTAATCAAAAATAAAATAAATGATGCAATCATTTACTGTGGAGAAGTTGGCATGGATGGAAGACCAATAAATCCCGGTCAGAGTCTACTCGATGCTCTATCGGGCCATCGAGATAGGGTTGAGGGGGAGATAATGTCCAGTCTTGCAAAGATGAAGCAGAATAACCTCCACGGAGCGATGACGCACCTCTTCAAAGGCGGTGGCAAGAGGCTCAGAGCGATTCTGCCGAGGCTGGTCGGAGAGGCTGTTGGTGAAGCTAATGACGGCCACTATACCCTAGGAGCATCAATAGAGATAATTCACAACTTTACGCTGATTCACGATGACATTATCGACCAAGACCCAATCAGGAGGGGTCTAGACGCGGTTCACGTAGAATATGATGATGCAACAGCAATTAATGCGGGTGATGCCATGCTTGCAGTTGGTTTCGAGATTCTTGCAGAATCAAATGAAGTTCCGGACGAGCTCCTCGGACACTTGATCAGATCAATTGGCGAAATGGTAAGGAAGGTTGCAGAAGGCCAGCAAGAGGACATTGAGTTCGAGACAAGAGATGAAGTGTCTGAAGAGGACTACATTGCGATGATTGCAGGGAAGACCAGTGCAATGTTTGAGACCTGTGCTAGGACTGGTTCAATACTTGCAGGAGCTAGCGATGATCAAGTGAGCAATATGGCACAATGGGGGCTAAACCTTGGATTGTGCTTCCAATTGATGGATGATCTGATCGACATTACGGGGGATACAGAGACCCTTGGCAAGCCTGCGGGTTCAGACGTCGTCCAGGGCAAACGGACTCTTATTGCAATTCATGCCTTGAATAGTGATTCAGACCTTTCCAACTTCAACGAGGTGTTTGGGTCTGGTAAGTGCAGTGAGGAAGCCCTTGCCAAAGCAGTATCGGAATTGGAGATTTCTGGATCAATAGAGTATGCTAGGAACAGGGCCATGCATCACCACTCATTGGCACACGAATGCCTAGACAAACTAGAGGAGTCACCCGCGTTGTCAGTATTGAGAGAATTAACAGACTTCCAGTTAATTAGGATCAGCTGATTAATCTGTGTACTGTGATTCGCCTGGAATCTCTTCTTTGAGTCCCTTTCGCTGTCTAATCTCGCCGACTGTCTTATGGAAAAGTTCCGGGGGAACTTGGTCGTACCCGGCATTTTCGGTATTCCACACTGCTCTTCCCTGTGTTGCTGCCCGGATATCATTTGAAAAACCGAAAGACTCTGCTACTGGCATCTTCCCTATCACGCATGTGACATCGCCCTCTACTGGCATATCCTCGATAACCCCTCTTCTTGTGATTAGTTGACGAGTGATTCCACCTGCCCATTCCGTTGGTGCATCGATCCTGATCTTCTGAATTGGCTCAAAGAGGACGGAGTTTGCCCTGATAAGGGCACCCTTAATGGCATTCCTGACAGCAGGAATGGTTTGGGCCGGACCTCTATGGATTGCATCCTCGTGAAGCTTGGCATCGACCAGTCTAACCATTACTCCTGTAAGGGGCTCGTCTGCTGTTGGTCCCTTCTTGCAAACATCATTGAAGGCCTCGATGATCAACTCCCGCGTTTCATGGAGATTCTGGATTCCCTTCGTATCGTTGACTAGAACAGTAGTCGCGTTAATTGCGTAAATCTTTCTCATCAGATCCTTGTCCATTCCTAACTCGCCAAACTTATTTCCTGTCTCCTTAGCGTCCTTAGGTCTAACAGGGCCATCACCGAAATGACCCTCTCTAAGTGCAGAGATAACATCATCAGGGAGCTGCTCTACCTCTACGTAGAAGCGGTTGTGACGGTTTGGCGACTTACCCTCGAAGGGTCTTCCCTTATTGTCGCCTGAAATAGACTCTCGATAAACCACTATTGGGTTGCTCTGATTTACCTTTATTCCCTGCTCCTCTTCGAGGCGATAAATGGTGATTTCCAAGTGTAGCTCCCCCATTCCAGATAGCAGTGCTTCACCCGTTTCTTGATTAGTTGAAACGGACAGAGAAGCATCGGCCTTAGCAAGACCCCGCAAAGAATCGATGAATTTTGGCAAATCCTTCATTGATTTGGGCTCTATTGCCACTGTCACTACGGGCTCTGAATAATGCCTAATAGCTTCGAATGGGGTAGCATCCTTTTCCCGAGTAATGGTAACACCCGCCGCAGCACTCCTAACTCCGGTCAATGCGGCAATATTGCCTGCTGACACTCCGGGAACCTGGATCCTATCCCCCCCAACCATCATGCTCACTTGCTGCACTCTCTCCGCTTTCGCGGCGCCTATTGCCCAGACCGTCTCACCTTGTTTTACTGTGCCCGAGTATACCCTTCCTACAGCTACTTCTCCGGCGTGTGGATCCATCCAAATCTTAGTGATCATCAAGGAAAGTGGCCCATCGGCATCAGAGCTAACCATGGATTTTCCCATTTCTGATTCCAAATCTCCCTGCCAAATGTTGGGGATTCTGTATTCCTGCGCTATTAGGGGGGAAGGTAGCTTTTCTACTGCCATGTCCAGTAGTACTTCGTGGACTGGAGCCTTCTTTGCGAGCTCTTTTTGCTGCTCGTTGTTGCAGAAATCGAATATTTGGGTGAAGTTTACCCCAGATTTCTGCATGTATGGCACCGTGATCCCCCAATTATGGTAAGCTGAACCGAAAGCAACTGTACCCTGAGAGACGTCAACTTGCCAGTCTGACTTGTGCTCCTCAGGAGCAAAAGCCCTAATCAGATTGTTAACTTTCTTGATTTGCTCCTGGAAACGTGCCATCATATCTTCAGGGGTTACTTGCAGCTCGTTGATTAGCCGGTCAACCTTGTTGATGAACAACACAGGCCTGACCTTCTCCTTCAGGGCCTGACGGACCACTGTCTCAGTCTGGGGCATTGCACCTTCAACCGCACAGGTTAGGATAATGCAGCCGTCGACGGCACGCATAGCACGAGTTACGTCTCCGCCAAAATCAACGTGGCCGGGAGTATCGATAAGATTGATCAGGTAATCTTCACCATTGACACCGTGAACCATCGATGCGCTGGCTGCATTGATGGTGATCCCCCTAGCACTTTCCTGATCATCAAAATCCAAAACCCTAGATTTACCGGCTAGTTCCTCTGACATCATTCCAGCACCGGCAATCAGGTTGTCAGAGAGCGTGGTTTTACCATGGTCGATATGAGCAGCAATCGCAAGATTCCTGATCCTTTCTCGAACATGCATTACCTCAGTAGCGCGCTTGATATTGTCTTCCTTACGACCCATATACTCACCCAGTAATTTTTCCGACCTGAAAACGGTTCATAAAGACAATTGAGTAGTTTAGGTGATTGTAAG
>CAZPNT010000090.1:0-5263 GCA_964588055.1 uncultured Candidatus Poseidoniales archaeon
TCATAAGTCCACCTTCGTTGGAGTAGTAAGGTCATATGCGAATTGAGCGTGATCTTAAGCTAACCTTCGATGATGTCCTAATTCGTCCAAAAAGGAGTACCTTGGTCTCTAGATCGGATGTAAATCTAGTCAGAGAGTTCAAGTTCAGGCACACTGATGAAACCTGGGAAGGAGTTCCAATAGTTGCTGCAAACATGGATACAACCGGGTTATTCTCAATTGCAGAAATTCTACAGGGGCACAAGATGCTTACATGCACTCAAAAATTCTACTCTACGAAGGACTTCTCCAGAGCATGGGAAGACGGGATTAACTCGGAGTTCGTTGCTGTAACTTGTGGCTCAACAGATGAGAGTTTTGAATTATTGAAGCGGAAGATGGCTACCGATGAAGGCCTGAAGATGATTTGCATCGACGTGGCAAATGGATATAGGGAAGTCTTCCTAAATTTCGTTAAGAAGGTGAGGGAGGAGTTCCCGGACAAGATAGTCATTGCTGGTAATGTTGCAACAAGGGAGATGACGGAGGCACTGATTCTTGCAGGGGCTGACATAGTAAAGGTTGGAATCGGGCCCGGTTCAGTTTGCACTACTAGGAAGGTTGCAGGAGTAGGATACCCCCAACTTTCTGCTATATCTGAGTGTGCTGATGCTGCTCATGGGCTAAATGGGCATGTCATGTCCGATGGAGGATGCTCTTCCCCAGGAGATGTATCCAAGGCATTCGCTGCTGGGGCTGACTTTGTTATGCTTGGTGGGATGTTAGCAGGTCATGATGAGTCTGGTGGAGACTTGATCGAAGATGAGGGTGGGGCGTACAAGTCGTTCTACGGAATGTCCTCTGCTAGGGCAATGGAGACTCACTACGGAGAGATTGCCGACCATAGAGCTCCAGAGGGGAAAGAGGTTAGGGTCCCCTACCGAGGGCCTCTTGAAGTCACAGTTCAGTCCATCCTAGGTGGACTTAGATCGGCTTGTTCTTATGTGGGAGCAAGGAGGATAAAGGACCTGCCCAAGTGTACTACTTTCATCAGAGTGAGCATGACCACGAATGAGGTCTTCCAGAAGTTCAACGTAGACTAGAGTCAATCGTAGTTATTGCATAGCTCGCCCTGAGATGGGAAGCTGTTTGGATCCTTGGGATTGGTGTTCCACCTGCTCTCACACTTATTCACGAAGCCGTCTCCATCGGAGTCAATCATTGAGTCGGAAGGGTCCATTGGATCATAGCCGAAGTAGTATTCCCAACCCGACCACATGTCATCATCGTCCTGATCCTGATGGTACACCTCAGACCCGTCATTCCATTTATCCCCATCAGTGTCGTTGTTTATTGGGCTGGTTCCATTCTGATACTCTTCGTAATTGGTGTAGTTCTCCAAGTCATCATAGAACGCCGATCCTGGCCCGTAGGGGTCTATGTGGCACTCAAAGTTCTGAGGATTGTCCCAGCCAGGGCAGTATCTGTACATCAGAATTGTTCGATTTAACCCATCATTGTCCATATCTTCGCTTCCATCGTTGATTCCATCCAAGTCAGAGTCGGGCATTCGTGGGTCCATTGGACCACGTGAACCGAGTGCGTTGAGGGTGTTGTTGTCCACCAGCCCTAGTTCAATTGCCTCCTCAGAAAATCTCACTTCCCAGCCATCGGGAAGTTTGTCTCCGTCTGAGTCGTGGTCGACTGGATTAGTGTCCCATCTGTCGGGTGCCTCGAGGGAGTTTTGCAGAGTATCGTTATCGATATCGTAGATTGAGTCTACTGGAGAGCCGAAGGAAGGATCCAGGGCCCACCTGCCCTCATCGGGTATGTTGAATCCGGACAGGTTCATCTCATACAAGAAGTAGTGAGGATCTAAAATCCCGTCATCATTCCTATCTCCAGAAGAGGAGAATCCTGAGACGTAGTTTATCCATAACCAACCTCCGGGCCCCTTCCCGCAATCCATCATTGAATCGCAACCTGGTGGGAGCCAGTTTGTCTTAGTGATCCAAAGGCTGTGGCTGTTGGTGTTCTCCTGAACGGAGAAAACTTGCATTTCCCACCCATCTGGCTGACCATCGCCGTCAGTGTCATTGAGAAGTGGGTTGGTCGCACCCTGCCATGGCCGAGGGACGAAGAGGACCTCGTCACCATCATTCAAACCATCGTTGTCGGTGTCTGCATTGTTTCCATGGGTGATGTAAAGATCCTGGCCGTCGATGACTTCCTCCCCATCCTCCAGGCCATCGTTGTCGGTGTCGAATGCTGATGCGTTTGTGAAGTAGTAAACCAGAGTCCCGTTATCGTACCAAGGATGCCCGTCTACGGCCTCCCTGTAGTCCTCCAAGCCATCGTTGTCTGTGTCTTTGTCGGTAGCGTTAGTGAATGTCTCGTAGAATTCTACCGAGTCGGAAAGTCCGTCCCTATCTGTATCGAACACACCGGGATCGGATCTGACGATGACCTCACGGACTCCGAAGTCCACGATCCTAATCTTCCAACCAATAACCTCTATCCCATCGATTAGCCCATCAGCATCGGTATCCGAGTCAAGCGGATCTGTTGACCTACCATCCACCACCCCATCTCCATCTCGATCTCTGGCGTTGTACTCGTCGAGGTTAGTGAACCGCTCATGCTGCTCGACAACGGTAACAAGTTCCTGGAGTCTACTCCTGACTTCGTCGTCAACTTCTACGTGAATGTGGTAGACCCACCCAGAGGTGTCAGTCTTCACGGGGATGTTTACGTAGTTGCTGTCAACAACGGTTCGGACCCACAAAATAGTGTTGTTTGCTTGAACGTACTGCCCTGGAATGACGTCTATCCTCTCTATTGTGGTTGCTCCAATCATGTCCTTGTAAGTTACTGCGCCGTCTCCATCGGCGTCGTAACCATCGAAATCGGGATCTTCGTCGGCGTTGCTGCCATCGTTGGGGTGGATTCCGCTTTGGAACTCCCAGCCGTCGGGCATGCCATCTTGGTCGGTATCTGGATCAAGAGGGTTTGTGAAATTGGATGGCCCCCAGTCGTAAGAAACGGAGAATTCCTCAACGTTGTTTAGTCCGTCTCCATCATTGTCCCCATATGCGTCGGTAGAGTTGGCAGGGTTTAGGAACCAATTGTAGTCAGAATCGAAGGAGTAGCAGAATTCGAAGCCGTCTGGCATGCCATCCCCATCGGTATCCCAGTCTCCCGGCCCATTCAGCCTACCATCCCCATCCATGTCCTCATTGAACCAGTTTGGGTTGTCGAGGGGGTTATTTTTCTGGAGAGTTGTCTGAATTCCCCCGTTTGGGAGCTCCTGAGCGGTGAAAACAATCCCGGAGGCAAATGCCCTCAGGTGAGGGGCTGGAAGAGTCAGGGTTCCGAAGGTTGGCCTTCCACAGAAGGACTTCAGATCGACAAGATGAGTGGAAATCTCGACCAAGTCATCAATCAGATCTCCGTCACTGTCTGAGTCACGGGGATTTGTGTCGTATTTTTCCTCGACGAAATTACGGAGGGTGTCCGGTTCTGGTTGCTCTAGATCTAGGATCGCATCGCAAGAGTGGCCGAACTGGGAGCCCATCTCCTCCCACAATTCATCCCCTATGTCCAACTTTATCTCAGCCTGGACAGAAGGGGTCAGGAGCGGGCAGTTCCAGTTTCCATCGAGTGGGTCAAGAAGCACCACTATTCCTGAGGGAGTAGTTACTTCGTGAGTATGCTCTGACTCCCAGCGATCGTTTAGCCCGTCCCCGTCAGTATCCTTCAGTCGGGGGTTTGTTCCTAGTTCGGCCTCGTCTAGATTCGTAAGTCCGTCCCGGTCAGGATCTCCAAGTGGCCCGTTGTCGGGATTTGGGAATGTCTCATTCTGCTCCCCTGTTTCTCTCTCTGTGTCTACAGAAGCAACCGGTATGTCCTCGCATTCCACCTCGGTGAGGCCTTCGCCGATGGTAATGCAGGGCTCCCCCGTGTCCAATGGATCTAGCCCGTTCTCGATCTCCCAGCCGTCATCTAGTCCATCCCCATCCGTATCTGCTTCTTGCCAGTTTGTCCCGTATAACGTGCTCTCCATCCTATCTGCTATGCCGTCCCCATCCCAATCGCAACCAATGGTTGGTACGTCTGGGGGGCATTCCCTCTGGTTTCCTGGATTGAGTTCTAGATCTTCCACGGCTGACTCGAATCCTCCTCTGTCTGTACTGGAAAGGCCTGCACCTACAACCGTGTATAGGCCTGCCAGACACAGAGTTGCTGTGATCGCGGCTACTGCATATTGGTTGTGAGTCAATGCCATGCGAATACCCCGCCCTCGTAGAGGGCGTTTCATGCAAATTGGGTTCGGCTATAATGATTCACGGGAGTTGACCTTTGAAAAATATGTAGGAAAAATCAGCATTGAGTAAGAAAAGGCCTCAAAGTCCATTCAAAAATGACTCGATTCGGTCAAAGGCTTCGGAAAGCAATTCAACTTCCGGGAGGCACACCATTCTGAAGTGTCCCCGTCCCATATCTGGCGAGAACCCGGATCCATGGACTAGTAGAACGTGCTTCTCATGGAGCAAGTCCAACACGAATTTCTTATCGTCCAGAGAATGTACCGGATCGGTGATCTTGACGAATAGGTAAAACGCGCCCCCTGGGGCCTGGCATTCTAGACCTTCAATGGAATTTATCCTCTCTAAAGAGTACTCGAGCCTCCTTCTAATTTTTGCACGGTGCCCATCCATCCAGTCTGATTTTCCGGATAGACCGGCTAGATACCCGTACTGAGCGGGGGTAGACGCGCAAAGCCTGCTTCGGAGAAGTCTCTCGGCCCCATCCCTAACCTTGGAAAGGACGTCCAACGGATCATGCCATGCCATGTAACCGATTCTCCAACCGGGGGCGAAGTAAACCTTTGATACGCCATTTAGAACTATCACGGGGACGTCTTGTGACCGTGATGCCAAGGAGACGAAGTTTCCTGAGAAGTCCAGGCCATCATATATCTCATCGGAGATAATTGTACACTTTGGATAGTCTCGGGCCAATGAGATAAAATCGTCAATCTCCTGTTTAGTTGGAACGTTTCCAGTCGGATTGTTTGGATTAATTAGGACCAAGAGCCTGACGGAGTCGTCCATCTTGGAACGGATGTCATGAAGATCTATCTTCCACCCATCCTGAGAGTTTAACTTGTACTCGATGGTTTTCGCTCCATACATCTGTGGATAGGCCATGTATGGGGGGTAATGGGGCCCTGGTGCTAGTACCGTGTCTCCGGGTTCAAGAAAAGCTGCGAAGATGATTTGGA